>NZ_CAJJIC010000020.1 GCF_905187505.1 uncultured Mailhella sp. | reverse complement strand
CAGACCCTTATAGGGTCAAATCAAACCGCCCCTTGAAGGGGCGGTCCTGACTTGTGCGCTTTTTCAGACGGCGGAGGGGGAAGGCGCACACGGAAGGCTTTTCTGTGTCTCCGGGATTCTTTGGGGAAGGGGGGAGGCGTTCATCCCGGAAGCGGGAGATGATGTCGGCATGAAGGAGAATGGTCCGTCCGTGAGTCGGCTTTTGAACCATGTCTGCAGATACGGGGGGCAGGTCGTACAGAAAAGGAGGATTTTTTCCCCCCTGGCCTGTGCAGCATGGAAGCATAATGTTACCCTCTGCATCGCTGATTGAAAACGCGTTTCATGTGGCGTTTACAAGAAATGTAGAGATGTCGTATTAAATTAATGAATATTATTTTAATTTGTATTATTTATATGATATATTAATAGTATGGTCATTATTTTATCCGGTAATTGTTTTAATGGTGCTGTCATATGGGGGAATATTGGAAGGTTGCAGATGGTATATTAATGGCTTTTCATTATCCTTATTTGGGGCATTGTACGTCTTGCGATATTGGTACAAAATTTTCACTTGACCTGACTATTTGTCGAACCTATCTTATATGAGATAAGATTAAACAGATGTCGCTGCAGGAGAGAACGCTCTTCTGCTGAGTGAAGTATTGAGGGATGCATCATGGATGCCGCAGCATTGGGAAGCTCTCCCATTCCGGGGGAAAGTCCGGCGGGGTTTGACGCCAAGTTTGAACCCGAATACGAAGCCGTTCTTGCGGAAATCAACAAGCTGGGGTCCGCCACGCAGACCGAGCCCATTTCATGGGCGAAGGTGGAGGATCTGGCCGTAAGCATTTTGTCCGGCAAGTCCAAGGACATACTCATGGCCGCCTACCTTGGAGCAGCCCTGCAGAAAATGCACGGGCTCCAGGGGCTGTGCGACGCCATGAATCTTTTTTCGGCGCTGTTCACGTCATTCTGGGAAACGGCCTTTCCTCCTCTGAACCGTCTGCGCCGCCGCACGAACGCCTTTGAATGGTGGCATGAACGGGCGTATGCGGAGGTGCAGGCTCTGGACGATTCGCTTCCGCCTCTTTCCGACGCCTTTTTTCATGAGCTTCTCGATGCTCTGGACAAGCTGGATCAGCTTGCCGGGGAGCTCATGCCCGACGCGATGCCCCTGCGCGATCTGCGCGAAGCCATACGCCGCCTTCCCTCCCAGCCGCCGCAGTCCGCCCCGCAGCCGTCGTCTGCCGAAGACGGGCGGAGCGGGGAGAAGACCGCCGGAAACGAGCCGGTCAGGGAACCTTCGGCTGAGGAGAAGAGCGCTCCGGAGGCTGCGACCGCAGAGCCCGTGGAAGCGCCTTCGGCCGCCGGGCCCGCCGTTTCTTCTGAGTCGGCCGCTTTGCCTGAGAAGGACGTGAAGCCCGAGAATCCCGTCTCTTCTCCTGCCTCTTCTTCTGCCGAATCGACGCCGCAGCCCGCCCCTCGACAGGCGGCTTCTTCGGCATCGGAATCCGAGGACGCCAGGGCGGCGCGCAGGGCGTTCGTCGACGCTTCATGCCGCTATGCGTTTCTCGCGCACAAGGACTCCGCACAGGACCCGCAGCCCTGGCAGATTTTGAGGATAGCGCTGTGGGGAGGAGTGGCGGCTCTGCCGCTTGCCGAAAACGGTCAGACGTATCTGCCCGCGCCGGATGCCGTGCGCCTGGAGGCGCTGCACAATCTGCTGAACTCCGGCAAGCTGGTGGAAGCGGCGCTCGGGGCGGAGGATCTTTTTGCCTCTTCGCTGTTCTGTCTTGACGCTCAGGCGCTCATAGACGAGGCGCTGGAGAAGCTGGGAACGGACTTTGCTTCCGCAAGGGAGGTCGTCCGCGAGGAGACGCTGCGCTTCGTACGCCGTCTTGAAGGCGTGGAGACGCTCAGTTTTACGGATGGCACGCCTTTTGCATCGGAAAAGACAAGGGCATGGCTGCAGACGCTGTCACAGCGGGCGCCGTCGGGCGGTCAGGCGGCCGGCAACGGGGCTGTGCCTTCTTCCGGGGCGGCCGCCGTTTCGGATGACGCCGTTTTGGGAGTCATGGCCGAGGCGGAGAGGCTGTTCAATGACAACTTGGTTGTCGAAGCACTGGCAACGCTTGACCGGGCACAGGGAACATCGTTGGCAGTCAACATGGTGTTTCGGGTGGAACAGCTTCGCCTTCTGTGCAGGGCTGGAGAATCGGCGGTCGCCGTTGCGCTGGCAAGGGATCTTCTCGAGGAGAGCGACCGCAGAGAATTGGAAACTTGGGACAGAGCCCGCGCGGTGGAAGTGCTCACCGCCGTGCACGATGCCTTCGTGCTGGCGCGGGATGAAGAGGGGGCGAAGGCCGTTTACGGCCGGCTGTCCCGTCTGTGTCCTTCCGCAGCCGTCGGCTTGCGGCAATAATCATTAAGGAGTGCAGTCATGGCAAAAGAAGCCTCTATCGCTCCCAAGGAGCGTGTCAACATTGTTTACCGTCCCGCCACGGGGGACGCCCAGGAAGAAGTGGAGCTCCCTCTCAAGCTGATGGTGCTCGGCGACTTCACGCTGCGCGCCGATGACCGTATTCTTGAAGATCGCACGCCTGTGAGCATCGACAAGGACACGTTCAACGACGTGATGCGCAGTCAGGACCTCGGCATTACCGTGAACGTGCCCAACAAGCTCACGGATGAGCCGGATGCGCAGATGAGCGTGGATCTCAAGTTTGAGACCCTGAAGGATTTCGAGCCCGACGCCATTGTGCAGAAGGTGCCGGAGCTGGCCAAAATGATGGAACTGCGCGAGGCGCTCAAGGCGCTCAAGGGACCCCTGTCCAACGTGCCCGCCTTCCGCAAGAAGCTGCAGGAACTTGTGGGCGACGAGGCGGCCAGGGCCAAGGTGCTTCAGGAACTCGGCATTGAAAAGTAGGGAGGCTGAGAAATGAGTCAGACAGAACAGGAAAAGCAGCAGACGACGACGGAGGGTCTCAGCCTGCTTGATGAAATCGTCGAGGCCTCCAGACTGAAGCCCGCCGATGACGGCTATGCCCTGACCCGGGCCGGACTTCAGGCCTTCATCAAGGAACTTGCCGGAACGAAGGGGGAACAGAAGATTTCCGGTGCCCTGGTCGACGAAATGATTGCCGAACTCGATGCCAAACTTTCCGCACAGGTGAATGAGATCCTGCACAACGAGTCGTTCTCCCGTCTGGAATCCGCCTGGCGTTCCATGAAGTTCCTGGTGGACAACACGGATTTTCGTCAGAACATCAAGATTGAGTTCATCAACGTGTCCAAGTCCGATCTTCTCGACGACTTCGAGGATGCGCCGGAAGTGGTCAAGTCGGGGCTCTACAAGCACGTGTATACGGCGGAATACGGTCAGTTCGGCGGTCAGCCCGTGGGAGCCATCATTGCGAACTATGAATTCGGTCCCAAGCCGCAGGACATGCAGCTTCTGCAATATGTCGCCAGCGTGGCGTCCATGTCGCATGCGCCGTTCATCGCCGCGGCCGGCAAGGAATTCTTCGGCATCGACTCCTGGGATCAGCTTCCCAATCTCAAGGATCTGCATTCCGTGTTTGAAATGCCGCAGTATGCCAAGTGGCGTTCCTTCCGCGAGTCGGAAGATGCCCGCTACGTGGGCCTCACGCTGCCCAAGTTTCTGCTTCGTCTGCCGTACGGCGAGAACTCCGTGCCCGCAAAGAGCTTCAACTTCAAGGAGGAGGCTGTTCGCGACGATGAGTTCTGCTGGGGCAACACGGCCTTCTGCTTTGCTTCCCGCCTGACCGACAGTTTTGCCAAGTACCGCTGGTGCAGCAACATCATAGGACCGCAGGGCGGCGGAGCCGTGGAGAATCTGCCTCTCTATCAGTTCGAGAGCATGGGCCAGATGCAGACCAAGATTCCCACGCAGGTGCTCATTTCCGAACGCCGGGAATATGAACTGGCCGAGGAGGGCTTCATTGCCCTGACCATGCGCAAGGGCTCGGACAATGCGGCGTTCTTCTCCGCCAACTCCGTGCTCAAGCCCAAGACCTTCCCCAACACTCCCGAGGGGAAGGAAGCGGAAATGAACTTCAAGCTGTCCACCCAGCTTCCCTACATGATGATCATGAACCGCCTTGCCCACTACATCAAGGTGATTCAGAGAGAGAACATCGGCTCCTGGAAGGAACGTGTCAATCTCGAGCGGGAGCTCAACAAGTGGATCAGCCAGTACGTCACCGAGATGGACAACCCCGACCCCACGACCCGCAGCAAGCGTCCTCTGCGCATGGCGAAGATCACCGTGAGCGACGTGGAGGGCGATCCCGGCTGGTATTCGGTAAGTCTCATGGCGCGCCCGCACTTCAAGTACATGGGCGCAAGCTTCACCCTTTCGCTCGTCGGCAAGCTTGAAAAGCAATAGACGGGCAAATTCTCACTGTTTGACAGTTCAATAAAGGAGTTCAATCATGCCTCTTACTTCCTACATGTCCGTCAAGGGCAAGAATCAGGGCGACATCAAGGGCAGCTGTAAGCAGGGCGGCGACAAGACCGACAAGATCCTCGTCTACGCCGCCGAGCACTGCGTGGAAATTCCCAAGGACACCCATACCGGTCTGCCCACCGGACAGCGCATCCATCATCCCTACGTGGTGACCAAGGCCGTGGACGTGGCCTCTCCCAAGCTCTACAAGGCCTGCTGCACGGGCGAGCAGTGCGAGGTGACCATAGACTTCTACCGCATCAAGGAAGACGGTTCGGAAGACAAGTACTTCACGGTCAAGATGGAGGAAGCCATTGTGGTGGAAATGTCCCATCACACACCGCTCACCTTCCTGCCGGACAGCAAGCCGTATCAGGACATGGAGAAGGTGGCCTTCACCTATTCCAAGATCACCTGGACCTACAACGACGGCAACATTGAATACGTGGACGACTGGAACAAGTAGCCACGCACGATCAGAAAGGCGTCCGCCGGTCCGTTGACCTGAGGAACGGACCGGCGGATCTTTTTCATCCCGCAGACAGGAGATGCACATGACAGGTGTTGACATCAGGGCACTGCTGGAAAAATGCAACGACTTTTCAACGGCGGCGCTCAACGCCGCTGCGGGACAGGCGGTCAACCGCACCCACTATGAAGTCACCATCGAGCATTATCTGCTCGCATGCCTTGCCGATTCCCGCAGCGACATTCCTCTGGCGCTTGAGCGCTTCGGCGTAGATCCGGCTGTGGTCATCCGCGGCCTGAACGCCGTGCTGGACGATTTTCGTTCCGGCAATGCCGGGCGTCCGGTTTTTTCTCCCCTCCTCATAGAGCTCATGGAGTCCGCGTGGCTCATCAGCTCCGTGGACCTCGGACTGTCGCAGATACGTTCCGGGGCCATGCTTCTGGCCTTTCTGCGCAAGAGCGCCGTGTACGCGCAGGGCAGCTATACCGACGCGTTTTCCTCCATCAACAGGGAAGAGCTGCTGCGCGATTTCGGAAAGCTGGTGCAGGCTTCGTCGGAAACCACCATGTCCCTGCCGGAGGGCGGGGCGTCCGGCGGTCCTTCCGTGACCGGTCAGCCCGGAGAAAGCTTCCTTGCCAAATTCTGCGAGGATTTTACCGCCAAGGCCAAGGCGGGAAAAATCGATCCGGTGTTCGGGCGTGACGAAGAGATACGGCAGATGGTGGACATTCTGGCCCGCCGCCGCAAGAACAATCCCATACTGGTGGGCGAACCGGGCGTGGGCAAGACGGCCGTTCTGGAAGGACTCGCGCTGCGCATCGTGGAAGGCGACGTGCCCGAAGTCCTGAACGGCGTGACGCTGCTTTCGCTCGACCTGGGTCTGCTTGAGGCCGGAGCCGGCATGAAGGGCGAGTTTGAACGCCGTCTCAAGGGCGTGCTCGATGAGATCAAATCCAGCGAGAAGCCCATCATTCTTTTCATCGACGAGGCCCACATGCTGGTGGGTGCGGGCGGACAGGCAGGAGGTTCGGACGCCGCCAACCTCATGAAGCCCGCGCTGGCCCGCGGCGAGATACGGACCTGCGCTGCGACCACGTGGAAGGAATACAAGAAATATTTTGAAAAGGATCCCGCGCTGGCCCGCCGCTTCCAGCTCGTCAAGCTCGACGAGCCTTCCGTGGAAGTGACGGGGCTCATTCTGCGCGGCATACGCGACAGCTACGAGAAGGCTCACAGGGTGCTTGTGCGCGACGACGCGCTTGTTGCCGCCGCCAGTCTCGCGCACCGCTACATCACGGGCCGTTTTCTTCCCGACAAGGCCATAGACCTTCTGGACACGGCCTGCGCCCGAGTGAAGGTGAGCCTCTCCTCCAAGCCTGCGCCTCTGGAAGACAAGGAACGCGCCAGACAGGCGGCGGAGCGTGAACTTCGCGGTCTTCAGCGCGACGAACGCAACGGCGTGACCGTGGACGCCGGACGCGTGGCGGCTCTGGAAGAGCGCATTGCCGCGCTTCTGGCCGAGACGGAAGAGCTGGAAGCGGAATGGAAGGAGCAGAAGGATGCGGCCGAGCGCTACATTGCCTGCCGCACGGCCATGCTTGCCGCGGCCGACGCCGGAAACGATCAGAGCGCGTCTTCATGCGGAGAGGCGGATGCGGCGCCCGGAGAGCATTCCGATCCTGTGGCGGACTTTGAGGCGGCAAAGAGCCGTCTTGAGGAACTGCGCCGGAAGGGAAGTCTTCTGCACGTGGAAGTGACGCCGGACGTGGTGGCACAGGTCGTTTCCGACTGGACGGGCATACCTGTCGGCCGCATGGCGCAGGAGCAGGCCGTAGTGACCAAGGATCTGGATGTGCTGCTCGGTCGCCGCATCAAGGGACAGGACCTTGCGCTTCAGGCCATCACCCGCACGATTCAGGCTTCGGCCGCCGGACTTCGTTCTCCCGAGCAGCCTCTCGGCGTGTTCCTGCTTGTGGGGCCCTCGGGCGTGGGCAAGACGGAAACCGGTCTGGCGCTGGCCGAGCTTCTGTTCGGCGACAGGAGCAGCGTCGTTTCCGTGAACATGAGCGAGTTTCAGGAAAAGCACACGGTTTCGCGTCTCATCGGTTCTCCGCCAGGGTATGTCGGTTACGGCGAAGGCGGCATGCTCACCGAAGCCGTGCGTCGTCGTCCCTACTCCGTGGTGCTTCTCGACGAGGTGGAAAAGGCGCACATCGATGTGCTCAATCTTTTCTATCAGGTCTTCGACAAGGGCACGCTTACCGACGGCGAAGGCAAGGAAGTGAGCTTCAGAAACACCATCATCATGCTGACCTCCAACCTCGCGTCCGATCTCATTCAGGAAATGACCGGAAACGATGCCGAAGTCGACATGGACACCCTTGTCAACGTCATTCGTCCCGTGCTCTCGGAGCACTTCCGTCCGGCACTGCTTGCCCGCATGACCATCGTGCCCTACCGGAGCCTCGCAGGTTCCGCCATGCATCTCATTGCGGATCTCAAGCTCCGTTCGCTGGTAAAGCGTCTGCACGAAAACAACGGCATGAGCATGACCTATACGCCGGCCGTGGTCGACCAGATAGTGGCTCGGTGCTCCGAAACGGAAACGGGCGCGCGCAATATCGAATACATTCTGTCCGGCTCCGTGCTCCCGCGTCTTGCGCACAGCATTCTTGAGCACATGACGGAAGGCGGCATGCCCGGCAGTGTGGCCATGGACGTGGCCGAAGACGGCTCGTTCAGCATGACGTTCGGAAACTAGCGCGGTCGGAAGGCGCGCCGCGGCCGGGAACGAAGCCCGGCAACGGCGCGAGCTTCCGGAGGACCATCTGCCTCTGCACGCGTCCCTCATGGCAGAAAAAGGTCCTCGTCCCGTTCCATTGACAAAGGTTCCGGCGTGTCCGGCAGCGGGCGCAAAAGAAGGAAAGCGAGGTCGTCGTGAAGAAAAGAGTTCTGGTCAGTCTGCTGGAAAAAAATGAGGGCCTTGCCCGTGTGCTGTGTCAGGAACTGGCCCGGGCCGGGCTTGACGCTCAGGCGCACTTCTGGGACGCATCCCCGGAGAACATGGCATGGAGCCTGGCCGCAAGAGAACTGGCGTCATGCAGCGCATGGGTCATCGCCGGAGCGGATTTTGAAAACAGGAACGTGCGCAGGACGCTGTCTCTTGCCGCGCTCTGCGCACACGCTGAGTCCGGCAACGGCTTTCCCATCCTGATCTCTCCGTCGGGAGAAGCGCCCGAGCCGTCTTCTCTGCCCGATCCTCTGCGGGGAGCGGACGTGGTGAAGGCGGGACTCGGCGTCAAGGCCGCCGTGCAGGCGGGCACCTTCAAAAAGCTGATGCCGGAATATCGCCTGCGGCCTCATGCGCCTGCCGGGCTCGGCCTGTGGTTTGAAGTCGGTCCGGCCGCAGCCCCATGGAAAGGGGCGTTTCTTGCCGGAGGATCGGCGGATACGGACAAGGCCGTTCCCGATGTGCACGGCGTGGGCCGGGCCGGGGCCATTCCTTCAAAATGCACGCTCCGTTATCCCGTGGAGGGCGTCAGGCTCGAGGTTCGTCAGGTTTCCTGCGTGGGCTGGGGCGTCAAAAACGAACTGACGCCTGCCGATTCCTATTACGTGAGGCTGGGAGCCATTCCCGACGTCCTGGCCTTCGGGCCTTTCCCGGAGGCGGACGACGCCGAGCTTTATACCGTGAGTCTGATCTGACGGCGTGAAGAAAAAAGCAGACCGGAGAATCGAAATTTCTCCGGTCTGCTTTTTTAATGCGTCCGGTCTCATTTCCCCGTCAAGCGGCGTTACTGCGTCACGGTGACCTTGCCGAGAGGGTTCACTCTGGTCACGAAGTGGACGGGAAGCAGACCGCTGCTGCCGAACTTCAACTCGGCGTTCAGGGAAAAGGTCATCTGGAGAGGAGTGTTGGCGTCTGGGGTAAAGTGGACGGACACATGGCACAGCCTGGGTTCGCAGTGTTCGACGAAGGTCGCGATTTCCCGTTCCAGACGGGGAATGTCCTCGTTTGTGAAGTTCACGCCGGTGCTTGTGAAGTCGGGAATGCCGAAGGAGTCTCCGAGCACGGTGCTGCCCTGACGGGTGTTGAGGATCTTGGTGACGTAGTCGATGACGGACTCAAGCACGTCCTCGACGTCCACCGAGTCCCGCCCGTCCTTTTCATGCTGCATCTTCCGCAGGCGCTCAAGAAATCGCAGTCCCGCCATGGCTAGGACCCCGAGCTGAAGACGATGCGTATCTTTCCGGCCCGGGAGGAATATTCCACTTTGGCGGACAGGGGGGCATTGTTGTCTCTGGCTATGCCCGATATGCGCATCCATGTGGGGTGCGTGGCTATCTGAATGCGGTACAGACAGCTTTCCGCAATCTTCTGGTCAAGACTGACATGACTGCCCCAGGCTCCCTGAAGGTCCACGGACAGCGCGGGCACGTTGGTGGGGCGGTAGAGACTGAAGTCTCCGGGCGTGCCGTCGCAGGAGAGCGTAAGTTCCAGAGAGCCGTCGTCGAGCGTGCGCAGTTCCGGTCTGCTCAGCACGCCTTTGCCTGCCGTTTTTCCTTCGCTGAGGGGCAGCCACTCCTGCGGCGCCGGCTGAGGCTCGGCCGGGACCTGCGGCTCTGCGGCAGGTTCGGGTGCGGGCGCAGGCGCGGGCGTGCTGACCGCAGGCAGCACGGGCATGAGGACCGTATTCTCCACGCGGGTGAACAGGAAGGCCAGAAGATTGCCCGAAGAGGCGGAATTCGTGCTTCTTGCCACCACGATGCTTAAAATGACGACGAGAACAAGCCAGACAACCAGCATGCCTCGGAAAAGATTTCGTAATGAGTTCATGCCGTCACCATACATAGGTTATGCGGTCGGGAAGTTCGGGAGGCAGGTTCTCCGTGTGCCGGAGAACGTCGGCAACGTTGTCCGGCAGAATGCGTACGGTGATCTGACGGATGTTCGCCTCTTTCATGTCCGCCGCTTCGTCGGGGAAGTCCTCGGGGCCGAACACGCGTTCTCCGTAGGCAAAATCCTGCAGGAATTCGGGGAAGGACGCGTAGCTGCGCCGGAGCGTGAAGGCGGGAAAGCGCAGCTCCAGCGTGGCTCCGCCGCAATCTTCTGCGGAATACTGGAATTTTTCATCCCGCGGATAGTTGCGGTTGACGAGACGGTTTTCCCGTCCCCGGCACTGGAGCGTGAGCTCTGTGGAGTCCGGACGCACTTTCGCATCCACGTTGACGAGCGTGGGCTGAGAGCGGAGCAGGACGTAAAACGTATCCTTCGGCGGATCGGCGGCGATGATTTCGGCCCGGGAGAGCGTGCTGAGAAAGTCCGTGGTGAAGGGGAACGTGAGTCTGCCCCAGCGGGCCGCGACAAGTTCCCTGTCCTGCCTTGTGAGGAAGGGCTTCAGCTTGTCGCTGACGAAGGTCTGCACCACGCCTTCGCTGCCGAAGAGCGCTTCCACGTCGTCCTGCCTGTAGAGCGCCGCCGGACTGCTCAGCACGCCGCTTTCCCATTCCTGCTGGAGCATGCGCGCCGCCTGTACCGTGGTTCCCTGGGCGATGAAGTCGAGCATGCCGCGCAGAAGAGTCCGGGCAGGAGAGGCGGCGCCGTCGCGGAACACGCGGAAGGCCTCGGTGAAGTCCTTTTCCGCCTCCGTGTACGGACTGTTTTCCGGCTTTTCCGTGCCGCGCGTGGCATAGTGCACGGCGGCAAGCTCCAGCGACTTCGACGGACTGGCAAGCGTGTGCAGAAGATCCACGATCTTGTCGAGATACTGATGCAGGTGTTCCGAGGACAGCAGCAGTTCTCTGAGCTGACCGGCATCCTGCGTTTCGGCCCGAAGACGCTGGAGAAGCTGCGGCGAGGTGCCTACCACGGACAGCAGCGCCTTCCAGTGGGAGCCCTTTACGCCGTTCTTGTGCTGTATGAGAGAAACTTCGGCCATGGCGTCCGTAAGCCAGAACCGGGATATCCAGGCGGGCGTGTTTTTGGCGTCGCGCATGGGGGCAAGCTCCGAAGCCATGGCGTGGAGAAGGCGCATGTGCGGCACGTCCATGATGTCCGTGACGTCCGCGTAGGCGCTGAACACGTCGCCCTGCTGCACCTTGAGCCCCTCTTCGCTGAAGGATTCCGCGAAGTTCTGCCACAGACCGGCATAGCGTTTGAAGTAGGCGTCGAGAAGAACGGAAAGCTCCTGATGCAGCGTCTGATTGTTGCCGGCAATGTATTCCAGGTCCTGCACCGTGTCGCGGATGACGGCGTAGCCTGCGGCGGTATAGGCGGGAGGAATGCACAGATTGTCGCCGCTCGTGCTGCCGAGGTGCGGCCAGAACTGCGAGGTGCACACGGCCGATCCCGGCATGTTCCGGTTGACGTTTTCCACGACGAAGGTGTTGAGAAGGTTGCCTTCGCCCCGAGTGAAGGACAGCGTGAGCAGACTGCGCAGATTCTGCGAGAGCACGTCGAGCTGTTCGCCGTCCGGCGTCCAGTTCAGGGCGTTGATGATGAGCTGTCCCATGACGGGGCTCCAGCGTTCCCGGTCGCTTTTCGTGACGGGAAAGGCCGCCTGTGTTTCCAGCGGCAGACGGCCGTAGGCGACCCTGTCGGAAATGGCCGAGCACAGCCAGATGAGTTCCCGGAACACGTCCATTTCCGCGTCGTCGTCCCTGGCGGAGGACGGGCGGGTGAGGAAGCTCTGGAAGCTGCTCAGCATGGGACTCATGATGCCGGAGTTCACCTGCACGACGAAGTGCGCCTTGACCTTCTGTTCGACGCGCAGCAGCATGTCCCCTCCGAGGGAGGGCAGGAACCAAGACTTGCGGGCCTGCTCGAGCCGTCTGGCGTACAGCATTTCCTTATACAGCCTGTTGTAGGTGTCGTCGTGCGAGACATCGGCCATGTCGGAGGCGGCTTCCACGGTCAGCACATGGTGCTGATAGACGGTGTTGACGGCAAAAAGGCCGCAGATGAACAGCATGAGGGTCAGCCATGCCGTCATGAGCACCACCTTCGTGGAGGCATAGAAAGGCAGGCCGCCGCTCAGAGAGGCCGGCTGCGTCGAGGCAGGCAGCACGCGGGAGAGTATGCCGCTCAGGAATTTCGTCCTTCCGTCTTCTGCGGAAGGCGACGGACAGAAGAAGACGCCGCGAAGGATCGGCGTCACCTGATGTGCCACCTCGCGGGTCAGCCCTTCAAGAACCAGTTCCAGTTTTTCCCCGAAGAGACGCAGTTCCCGGACGGCCCTCAGCATGTCGCCGTGGGGCAGGTCGCCTGCGGCTGCGGCGGCGCGAACGGCGTTTTCCAGCGTCGAGGCAGCCGAATCGGCGCAGCGGCGTCCGACTTCCCCTTCCGCGTCCGCAGTCAGAAGGCCGAGAGGCCGGTCGAGCGTGGCGGAAGGCACGACGGACATCACGTCGTTCATGCCGGGCAGGCTTTCCAGATCCTGAACAAGGACGTACACGGGATAGCGCCTGCTCAGACTCAGCATGACCTGCTGTGCACGGGAGCGCAGACGCTGGCCGAGAAGGGCAAGCTCCTCGTCGGAGCGCTTTTCAAGATCGCTCAGCGAAAGCAGAACGATCATGCCGCGCAGAGGCATCCGGCGTTTGTTCCGGGCCAGCGAGGCCAGAAGTTCTTCCCAGTCCTGATCTTTTCCTTCGGAGGCCTGACAGTGCAGCAGCACCGTCTGCGAGAGAAAATGCCAGTAGAGCGGGGATCCTTCCTGCCGGGGAACGGCATTGCCGAAGCTTCGGAACAGCGGCGAGATGCTCCCGGTTTCGTCAAGAGTCAGAAACCATGGCTGACTGTACTGCATTCGCTGATGGAAGCGCAGCGGCGATTTCATCAGCATGTCCATGCCCGTCTGCCACGCCTCGGTCATGCGCCCGACGGAAGAGGAGCCGCCTTCCTCCATGTTCGCCTGCTCGTCCATGATCTTGCGGACGAAGCGGCGTTTGTCGCGCCAGCGGTACAGCGCGCGCACGCCGAAGAAGGCCAGCACCAGGCCGAGCACGCCGAGCAGCAGCACTCCTCCTGTGGCGAGAGGCCATTTCATCCACCATGAAAGCGCGGTCAGCAGGACGAAGGCCGCCGCCAGAAGCAGCAGCCAGATAAGCCATATAAGCACCTTACCCAGAAAACGCATCGAAAAGCCTCTGTTCATCCCGCTTCGGACGGGTCACCATGAGAATTAAAAGCCCTTGACGGGAATGTTGGAAAGAATGTCGGCGCAGTACAGGCCGAACGCGGCCACAACGACGAGAGGAACGAGCACATAGGCGGCCGGTTCCAGAACATGACGCAGGTCCCGGCGTTCGGCGAGAGCCGGGGCCGGGGCTTTTAGAGGGCGATCCTTCATGGAAATGAGATCCCAGCATGCCTTGCGTACCCGGGAGAGCGTTTCCGGACGGCCGTACAGGCGTCCCTGAAAGCCGTAGAGCAGGCACAGGGCAAAGACACGCAGCACGTCCGCTCCCGGAGCGGAGGGAGCCGCTCTGCACGCTGCTTCCAGACGCGCGGCGATGTCGTCCGTTCCTCCTTCCCCGTCCTCCTCGTCCGCAGCGATTCCCATGTCGTCGAGAAGTCCGGTGAGACGCGTGAAGAAAAGCTGACCGCCTTCGGTGGTGTGAAAGTACCGGCACTGGAGACTGAGAGGCATCCATGACATGGCGTCGGGGCGCGGAGAATGGAGCATGACCTCGTCCGCCCAGGCGTATACGGCAAGGCGGCACATCTCAAGCTCCCGTCTGCGGACGTCGGAAAAGTCGGGCAGCGTGTCGTTGGCGGAAAGCGGCACGGCTGACCGTTCCTGCTCCGCAGTCTCCACCAGACGGCGCTGAATTTCCTCAAGCGGCAGCGCAAGGCCTTCCGCCGAGCCGGAGCAGTGCAGCGCCTCGCTCATGAGGGGAGAAAAACGTTCCATAAGTTCCATGCGTCACCTCTGAATGACGGTAAGCTGCACGATGAGATCGTCCGGGCGCTCCGGCAGCATGAAGGACACCTCGCCGGTCTGCAGCACCTTCTGCCACAGCCCGTCGTTCTGATCTATCATGAAATACAGCGTGTCCTTTCGGCGCGGCAGACCGGCGGGAGGCTGTTCCACGCAGCTCAGCCGTATGCCGGGCAGCGCCTGACGGGTGATGGCCGCCATGTCCGACGAGGGCGCGAGCTTGCCGAGAGTCTGGACGCGGCGGGCGAGGTTTTCCTGATGGGAGGTGCGCAGCAGAAGCCAGTAGGCATAGCTGTTGCTGCGTGCGCTCTGGGGCATGGCGGTGCCGAGAACGTCCGGCTGCCGGAGAGGTTCCAGCAGAAACGTGTAGGCAGGGCCTATGACGAGCGTGTTCACCAGGCGGGAAATGATGTTGGATGCGGCGTTCAGGCAGTCGAACAGGCTTTCGTGGTCGTAGGCGGGCAGCGCGCGGGTTCCCTGCGGCGTTTCGCCCAGAGGAGACAGCGTGGCGGAGAATACGGAAAGCTCGCCGACCAGACGGCACAGGCTTCTGTAGACCGGCCATGGATGTATGGAGGGTGCGGCAAGATACTGGTCGAGTTCCGGAGCGTTGCGGCTGAGAACGCCGAGAATGCTGAAGAGCGTGATGCCGTGCAGGGAGGAAACGCCGGAAATGCCCGTGTCTCCCGCAATGATCTTGTATTCTTCAAGCTGCTTGCTGCGGGAAAGCAGGGTGTCTCTGACGTCCCGCACCAGACGGTGAAGGGCGGGCACGGCGTTCAGGTCCACGCAGGCGGGGGCGAAGGTAGGGTCGGGGCGTATGTGCTCTCCGTCCCTGACGAGCCGCGCTATGGGCATCTGCCATACGTTCCTTCTCTCTTCCGTGTCGAAGAAGAGACGAAGATTGTAGCGGAGCGTCTGCACTTCCGAACGCGGGCCGTCGCCGTACAGATCGGGAATCTGATCGGGCGTGAGAGGCGCGGAAAAGCGCATGGTCTCGGAAATGGTTCCGGGATCGTCGGTGCGGGCCACGTTGCCGCCCATCTCCCGGAATTCGGCCAGCCCCAGAAAGACCGTGAGAGGCGCTTCCGGGTTCGTCCACACGTCGCGGAAGGCCCGCGCGGGCAGCGTGGCGTTTCCGGGAAGCACCACCCATTCGCCGGAAGGCAGAAGCAGTTCCAGGGAGACTATCTCAAAGACGCCGTTGTCGAGAGCCGTTTCGTTGACGGACAGGCGACGGACGCCCCAGAGGTAGGGATTGAGCAGCGACAGGGCGGCGGAGAGACTGCGCGCGGCCTGAAGGTGTTCCAGTTGAAAATGCTGCGGCTGCAAAAAGACGCCGTGCTCCCAGAAAAGGGGACTATCGTACACGTTCCACTCCTGAAATGCTGACGGATTCCGCACCAAGGCGGACCAGTGCCTGAAGATTCGCGGCACTGTAGAGTCTGGTTCTGAACAAAAGGCCCTTCGTCTCCTCATGCACGGGAAAGGGCAGTACCGAGGAGCACAGCTCGGGACGCAGGTGGGCGTATCCGGCCACCACGGCCAGATAGCGGGCGCCTTCCATGCGGTCTGCGGCAACGTCGAGCGTGGATCCGGGCTGGATGTGATACACGCGGCTGCTCAGCGCATCGGCCTTCTGCAGGTCGCCGTCCAGCAGCGTGTCTATGCCTCTGGGCGAAGCGGCCAGCGCCGAAAAGGCGGAACAGTCCTTGAGCTGATACACGCAGATGGTCAGCCCCAGCGCCGTGTCCTTTTCCCTGTTGAGGTCGGAAGATGCCTCTATGCGGAAGCGGATGCCGTCCTTTTCCTGATTCCACACGATGTCGGCAGGGTTCTCGACGGGCGAGGGAGGAGGCGGCAGCGTGCTTTTGTCCCCACCGCCGCATCCTGCCGTGGACGCTGCAAGAAAAAGCAGGCAGAGAAGACCTGCCGGCAACGGTCGCAGAAGCCTGCGGCTCTGGCGTGAAGAATTAGTCAATCTGCACCTTCGATTGCGCGGCCATGCTGCACATGCCGGTCGTGTTGCCGTCGTTGTGCTTGGTGGTCGCGCCCTGGGAAACGGCGGCCTTGCCTTCGAGGGTCACCTTGGCGGAGCCCTTGATGAATTCGCCCTTGCCGATGAACTTGGACGACGCCACGCCGCCCATGTTCCCGGCTTCGTCGCCGTTCGATATGGTGGTCTGCGACTTGACGTGCAGCGCCGGAGAGCCCGCGATGAACACCTTGGAACAGGCCGTGTTCGGCGTGACCATGTTGCACTGGAAGATGTTGACGTAGGGAACGGGCGTCGTGCCGGTGGGCGATGGCGTCTTGCATACGTCCGGCGGCGTGCTCATGCACGTTCCGCCCTGAAGCGTCAGCGCAAACATGGTTAGCCTACCTTGATGTGTTCGGCGTCGAGATCCATCTGTCCCTTCGCCCGTATGTCCGCGTTTTCCGAACGGACGCGCAGCGTCGTGCGGCTGTCCATACGCACTCTGCCCGCTCTGCGTTCCGCCAGATCGTCGACGTTTTCCTTCAGGCTTCCGTAGCGGGAGGAGCGGCGGACGATGTTTTCCGCCAGTTTGTGGGCAACGGTCTGCATGACGGCAAAGCCCTGCAGAAGCACCTGCCCGCCGAAGGCCAGCAGACGGGAGCGTATTTCCATGCGTTTTCCTTCCAGCTTCACGTCATCGCCGCGAAGCGTGAGCGACGAGGCGTCGAGTCCGGCGCGCCCGGCCTGAATGTTCAGCTCTTCGGCGCGCAGCGTGGTGCGCTCCGGCAGATGAAGCTCGGCCTCTTTTCCGTGACGCTGAAGCACGCTCAAAACCCAGGCTTCTCCCGAGTCCAGCAGCGCCACAAGCACCCGGTCGCCCCTTTGGGGCGCAAGCAGGCAGCTTTCGGCGCGCACGGCCCTGAGAAGACCCGATTCTCCGGCAATCAGCAGATCGTCGCCGCGGCAGGTCTGCACGGTGCCGGAAACAAGGCGGTTGCCCGTAACGTCCAGGGGAAGTGCGTATCCCATAGTTTCCTTCTTTGGTTAAAGCGACGGCTTGAAAGATTCCGCCCGAAGCAGTGCCGGGTCCGTTTTCCGTGCGGAGGAAAGATCCGCTCCCGACATGTCCGCACGCGCAAGGTCCGCGGCGTGCAGATTGGCCAGGGGCAGTCTTGCTCCTGAAAAGCGGGCGAATTCCGCCGTAACGTGGGAGAGATCCGCCATGGTCAGGTCGGCGCCGGAAAAGTCGGCTCCCGACAGATCGGCGCCGGCAAGCCCCGCCTTCGGCAAGGATACCCCGGCAAGGCCGGCAAGCGCAAGACGGCTTTCTTCCAGATGTGCTTCGGCAAGATCCGATCCGGAAAAGCGGCATCGGGAAAGGTCGCTGCCCGTAAGTCCCGCCCTTGCCAGACGACAGCGCAGGAAGCTGGAGCCGGACAGATCCGTCTGCATGGCGATAAGCTGCGTCAGGTCGTCGTCTTCGCAGATGATGCCCTGAGCACGACAATGCTGCAAGGTGAGAAGATGCGCCTTCACGCGGACAAGGCGCAGGCCGGAAAGCTCGCAGTTCAGGCACTGCGTCATGGTCAGGTCGGCGTCCTCAAAGTGGGGCAGCGCCGAAAGCCCGCGCAGCGTGGCCTGGGAGAGCGTCACCCGGGGCCAGCGCACGTCGGTGAGAACGGTTTCGAGAATAAGCGCCCGTTCAAGATTCGCTCCGCCAAGATCCGCATGGTTGAGCACGGCCCGTATGAGCGAAACGTGCTTCATGTCGGCGTTTTGCAGGCTGACGTTTTCAAGGCGCGCTTCTTCAAATGCGGCATCCGTCAGATCGGCGTCATCGAAGAGGCAGTTCAGAATTTCGGCACGGGTGAAGTCGCAGGAGGCGAGCCTTGCGCCGTTAAAGCGGCAGTTTTCAAGGTGCGCGTCCGCAAAGGAGCGTTCCGAAAGATCCTGACCGCTGAAGTCGAGGCCCTGAATCATGGTTTTGTCAGGCTGTGTGTTTTCCATCAGGCCTCCCTGCGCGCCGCAAGCACCGTGGCGGTGCAGTCGGCCCTGTCGAAGTTCGTGCCCGCATCCGTGCGTATGCGGTACATGTCCACGCCGTAGAGATTCGAGCCGGAAAGATCAGCATGTTCGAGACAGGCTTCCCGCAGGGAGCCGCGGAACAGATTCATGCCGTGCATGTCGGCGCCGCGCAGGCAGGTGCGGGAAAAGTCACCGTTTCGGATATCCGCGCCGCGCAAAGACGCGCCGGAAAGATCGCAGTCCGTGAACATGCATCCGGCGGCACTCACCTGCGTGAGCGTGCAGCCTGCGGCCTTCACGTCCGTCCATACGCCGCCTTTCAGCGAGCTTCCGGCAACATCGCTCTGTTCCATGCTTGTGCCGTAGCAGAAGGTGGTTCCTTCCAGACGGGCGGAACGGAAGCTCGAGCCGTCGAGCACGGAGTTGTGCACGTCCGCCCCGGAGAGATCCGCCCCGTCAAAGACGGACTTTCGCAGATTGCAGAAGCGCAGGCGTGCGTCGGCAAGCGAGGCATTTGCGGCGTTCAGCCCTTCCGCCGCGGTTTCCATGAATGACGCCCCGGCCAGCGACGCCCCGGCAAGAGTGGCTCCGGCCAGCGACGCCTTTCCAAAATCCGCATCCGGTGCGCTCATGGCGGAAAGATCGGCCCCGTCGAGATGCGAACCGGCAAAGGAGGCTTCCGGGGCCGAGGCGCCCGCAAGCGAGGCCCCGGCAAGGTCTGCGCCCGCAAGGGAGCAGCCGGAAAGATTCGCCCCGGCAAGGTCCGCGCCGGAAAGAGCGCAGCCGTCCAGCCGGGAACCGGAAAGGTTCGCCTCCCTCAGCACCGTTTTTGTCATGTCCTGCCCGGAAAGGTCCAGCCCCGAAAGGTCCGCACCCGCCAGAGAGAGCCCGGCAAGGCTTCCGCCGCCGGCAAGCAGCAGAAGCACGGAGCTTCTGTCCTGCGCGGTGTTTTCTCCGGGCTTTTCTTCTTCTTCCGTGTCTTTCTCGTCGGATGGCGGCGTCTGCGGAGAAGACGCGGGTTCGGCGTCTTCAGAATTTTCTTCGGAAAGAGGGGCGGCGGGCTCGTCCGACGGCATGGCTTCGCTGTCTTCCTTCGCCTCGTCGCCATCGTTCAGACCGGCCTCGTCAAGCATGCGGCGGAAGGCATCGATGTGTTCGGATACGGAGCCCTCGGGAAATCCCGCCGCCTTTTCCAGTTTTCCGGCAAAGGCAGAAAGCTCGTTCAGGTCGGAAGGGATTTCGCCGTCGAGCATGGTCAGAAATCGCGCGGCTGCGGCTGGTTCCATGCCCGCCTGCACCAGCAGGGCTGCGGTGTCGTCTGCCGGGGTCGCCCCCAGCTTCTTCATGAGCGCCTCTTCGCCCCCCGGGCCACGAAGGCTCAGAAGATCCTTCATGCCCTGCTGTATTTCTTCGGAAGGCTGCATCAGGGCAGAGAAGGAGGCGACATAGGCATCCACGGCGCTCTGCCACGAAGCGGCGTCGCTGAAATCTTCGGGATTGGGCTGCTCCATGTCCAGTACGCTGTTCACCGCCTGTATGCGCTGTTCGGGCACGCCTGCCTGTCTCAGAATATCGGAAAGTTCCGGAAGGGTTTTTTCGGCCTCATCCTGCACGGCCTGTATGTCTGCCGCCATGGACGTAAGCCGTGCCTTGGTTTCGGCAATCTGCTCCTCAGTCATCGGGGCAAGTCCGATTTCCGTCAGCGCTTGGTTGATGTCGTCGAGAGAGTCGTCGAAACTGGAAACAAGAGCGGCGCTTATGTCAGATGCCTTGAGAGTCTCTTCAGAAGAAGGTTCCGCATCGTCCTTGTCGGCAGGCTCTGCCTTGATGTCGTCATGACCGTTTTGTGAAGCGGCACCGTTTTTTTTCCCGGAAGAGGAGTCGGCGCTTTTTGTCGCCTCTTCCGCCGTGAAGGAGGCGCTGACGGCCGCGGCTGCCGGTGCCGTGAAGGAGGCTTCAGCAGGCTTTTCGTCGGGCGGTACGGCGATATCGCCGGGGGACGCTTCATCTGTCGAATCTTCCGGCTCCAGAACCAGACGGACCTGCGCTATGTCGGAGGCCTTTTCATCGGCACAGGGCGTCATGGCATGCCACAGAACAATGCCCGTAAGCTGATTGGGGAACAGCCAGACGGTGTCGGCCGCTATGGCGTGTTCACTCCAGGCGCCGTTTCGTTCCAGAAAAAGACGTACCTTTTTACCGGGCAGGGAGGTGGCAATACGGGTATGCTCGGGATGCAGCGAGGTAAGTTCCACCGTCTCGTCGCCCCGTATGCCTTCCGGTAGACGCTGGGCGGGCTGGGCGAGATTGAAGAAGCTCCAGTCGAAGTCGTCGGGCACGCCGGGCCAGCGGCTCTTGAGCCATGCGCCGTCGTAGGTGCCCATGCTTTTCATGCGGCAGGGCCAGGCTCCCCGGGGACCGGGACAGGCCGGAGCCCCGAAGGGCAGGGCGGAGTCGGCAACAGGCGCACGGGAAAACTGCGCCGGTGGAAGACCGGCGGGATTTTCTTCCGGCGTACCCCAGGTATTTGCCCAGATAAGAGGCATGGAGGCAAAGGGTTCTTCATCCGTTACCAGCAGGCGGCGGGACGAGGATCCCACGCGCATGTCGACCACAAGGCCCGGCACAGTTGTTCCTGCCGGGGCGCAGGCGTTTGCGGCAAGCAGCCATTCCGCCTGTTTCTTGGGCAGTCCCGTGTCCATGCAGTCGCCGGGGGCGAGCGCCTGCATGGCGGCGGCGAAGGCCGCGTCGGCGGCAAGCAGTTTTCCCGTGAGAAGGTCGAAGCCGAATCCTGCGGTGAAGCACTGATGCAGATTCCCCCGCCACTCAAACGGCTGTGATGAAAGATTCAGCGTGTCCGGTTTGTCGATGGTCATGGCAGATGTCTTTTGCCGGTCATTCCGGCTTGGCGGCAGAGTCTTTGGTGGTGTCGGAGGACAGTTTTTTGTCCAACGCGTCGATGCGCTCGTTCAGCTTGTCCAGCGCGTTTTTGATGGAGGATTCCGCATCCTTTACGCTGGCGGCTACCTGACTTGCCATGACTTTGATGGCACCCCCGATTTCCAGCACGCCGCTGTTCGAACCCTGGATCTTGCCTTTTTGCATGACTACGCCGGCAACCTCCACCTTGTTGCCTTTAATGCTGATGTCATCCTCGCCTGCTATGGATATGGTTTTCCCTGTAATGGCCATGGTATCTTTGGTGAGGAAGACTTGGCTGTCCTTGGCCTTCATGGCTGCCCAGTCGTCATCCAGATAGACGAGAGAATTCTCTTTGTGATTGAGGGAGATGAACTCCTTCTCGATGGAAAGGCCGATGGTATTCGTGTGCTTGGCTCCGTAATCAGAGTTGACAGACACCCTTACTACGGCATTGTCCATAGGATTTTCCAAAGCAATTTTATCCCGGGTCATGGTCAGGGTAGAGGCCTTGGAGCCGGATCTTGCCACAAACGTATTGTCGTAGAAGAAATGGTTGTCGGCAAGGTCTGCCTTGTTGTCTGCTTTGCTGTATTGTAGCGGTGCACAGAAGGCCAGATAGGGCGTGCCTCCCGGAGCAATGGTGGTAAAAGGAGCTCCTTCATTTTGGAAAAAGGTATTGATGTCTTTTGCCATGAAGTCGCCGCTTATGCCCTTGATGCCCCATTTGTCGACGTCTTTGCTGCCATTTTTCACCTGACTGGCACTGTGTATCTCATTGACGAGCTCGTCCATCGTCATGGGAGAGCCGGCCTGCTTGGTCTCATTATATTCGGCGACTGGGCCTGTATGCAGAAGTATGCCCTGATCTGAATGCTGGCTGATGGCGGTTTTTGCGTTCAAGTTGATGTTTTTCTCTGCGGTTAGAGAAATGCCGCCGACATCAGTCGGCGTCTTGCTGTGATTGATGAGAAGAACGATAGTGGCCGTCAGTTCCGGAAGCAGCGTACTGAGATTGGAAATGGCCAGCTTGCGTATGGCGTCCTGCTTGGCACAGGTATAATATTTTTTATTGGTCTCGGTATCGTTGCAGTAGACATTCCACTGGGTGTCGAGATTGGTTTTATCCGTCTTCCATTTGGCAATGCGGTCCAGATACGGCTTCGGAACTGCAGATATGACGGAACTCATGTCGTTA
The DNA here is from genome assembly GCF_905187505.1 of uncultured Mailhella sp. GTDB lineage: Bacteria > Desulfobacterota > Desulfovibrionia > Desulfovibrionales > Desulfovibrionaceae > Mailhella. The sequence goes on along the minus strand of NZ_CAJJIC010000020.1, from coordinate 7,697 downwards.
TTGACTTCTTCAAAGCATCCAGAAGGATCAGTATCGACCTTGCCCCGTATCGAGCCTATGCCTGTATCTTTGTCTGAGCTGTATTTATTTGCATAGGTGCCTGCATCAACTTCCATAATATCGTCCATACATCTCTTGATACTTTCGATGAATTCCTTTTTTTTATTATCTTTATCGTCAGTGGCATTTTCAAAAGCTGCTTTTTTGGCCGATAATTCATTTTGATCCTGAGTAAGTTTCTTCAAAATTGTGCTATATTTTTTTTGTTCCTCGGATATAATTTTGGACATATCTGAAGATATGTCGGAATAATAGGCGCATGGTACCGTTTTATAGTTTTTTCGTATCTCGCCCTGGTCTTTGTCATAGCTGCCTTTATAGGTGTTCTCATCGGCACTGATAAGATCATCCATGCAGGTTTCCATGCAGGAAAGATACTTGTTTTTGGCATGGGCATTGGTGGAACCGGATATTTTGAGGCCGGTATTGGCTGTATCCAGGCCGAAGGTGGCGATGCGGGATACCAGCCAGGTGACCACATAGCCCAGCAGCTCCCCTCGGCTGGGAAATACCTGAAGTTTGGTAGAGGCTTTTTTGCTTGATGAGTTGACGATGACGCCATAGTCATCCGGGGAGTTGGATATGGCACTCTTGAGGTCCGAGCCCATGGAAATGAGCACACCGGCCAGTTTCGAACCTTCGGCCCCCCATTTCAGTCCCTCGTATTCACTGCGGCTGCTGAATTTTTCGGAAAGGGAATCCATGATTTTTCCCGAAGAGCTGAGAATCTTGGGCAGCAGGGAAAGAGCCAGTTCCATCCCGGACTTGCCGCAACTGGCGCTTTGGGAGACCTTATAGCCTGTGGCCGTACTTTTGCATATGCTGGCCACTTCCGCCGAGGCGATGCTTGCCGTGGAAAGAGAGGTATCCGTGGTGGAGGTGGAGCTGTCGAGCGAACCGGATGTCATGGTCAGGCCGTTTCCCGATGCGGAAAGCAGGGAAATGCCCTGATGCGTGTCGGTATCGTTGATGGTGATCTGATTGCCGCCCGGTGTGCGTATGCCGGAAAAATTGTTGTTTCCCGATCCGGTAATGGTGCCGGTTTCGCCGTTGGGCAGCGCGCCGGTGATGACCGGCCTGTCGGGATTGCCGTCGATGAAGCTTACAATGACTTCCACGCCTGGCAGAAGGGGAAGGCTCATGCCGGAATCCTTGCCCACATGAGGCTGGGCCATGCGTATCCAGCAGGAGGCATTGCCGTTCTTTCTTTGTGAAATATCAAAGGGAAACAGCAATTTGTAGCGTCCATACTCGTCTATTTCCGCCCGCGCTCCGCTGCCGGCGCCGTCTACGAAAGCGCGGATCACACCGGAAACTTTTGCCCTCGGTGCTTTTCGTTCCGGTCGGTAGGGAACGTCCGATTCTATGCAGGAAAACGTGTTGTGATAGAACAGGTGATCTTTGGCGCCGTGCATGGGTATGCCGAGGCCGAGGCTCAGAAAGGCTTCCTGACCGCCTTCGTGGGTGATGCTCGTGACAAGATAGTCACGGTTGAAGGCCGGATTGTAGTGTCTGTTCAGGGTGAAGACCACACCGGGCCTCAGAGTCGGAACGGAACCTGTGCCGGTAAAGATGCGGCTGCGGCAGATGAGCTCTTCCGAGCGGATGGAGGCGATGCGTTCCGCTTCGGCGTCGCTTTCCACGTTTTCGTTGGTAAGGTATACGTCTCCCATGCCCGTGGCTGACACTTCCGCCGTGCCGACGACTACCTTTCTGGGATTTTTCCAGTCATAGCTGCGTACGATCACCTGATGAGGAAGCGGGGTCTGGGCCAGGGAAAAGGAAGATATCACCTCTTCCCGCTTGTTGTTTTCCAGCCCCGTGGTGGGAGAGTAGAAAAGCGTTGCAGACGAAGCGTCATGCGACTGGGGCGTGTCGGCAAAGATGACGGTATCGCCTTTCGGAGAGAAATAGAAATACGCGCCCTGTTCCTCCATGCGCCACAGAATGTAGTTGTAGACGCTCTCCTCGTACTGCATGGAGAATTCCGGAGAAGGGTAGTTTCTCATCAGGCGGAACTCGTAGGGAATGAGAAAGAACTGCTGCCCTGAAAGCAGACTGCGCGTCACGTCCTGGATGTCCTGATTCAGAAATATGGAGCTTTGTACCACCTGGGTCAGCTTCCAGAAGGCCGGACGCAGCTCCACCGTGTAGTAGGCGTAGCCGTTGAAGTAGCCGCCCTGTTCCACGCGGGCCGGATAGCCGGAAAAAACGGCGTCAGGCGCGTCTTCACGCAGAATGGTGAAGGTCGCCGGGGCGCTCAGCAGCGCTGCCGTATCCACGGCGACGTTGCTGCTGACCAGGTCTATGGTGAAGCTGAACAGAGTATTGAGGCCTTCCGTTCCGGTAAAGCGGACGACATGAAAGGTGTCCTCCGGCAGATTCTGTGATACGAAACGAAACCATTCGGTATAACGGCTGTCCTGCATGTTATTCCTCGTAGAATGCGCGATAGGACCGGTTCCAGAATACGGTCACGGCGGGACACGTTTCGGGAGAACCGAGATAAAAACCCATGTTGGTATTTATGCCGAGCGAGCGCGGCGGCACGGGATCTGAAGACGGATGAAGCACCAGATCATATTCCAGCGGAGTGTCGAGATAGCGCCGTATATGCTCGTGCAGAGCGGTATATCCGGCGTTTCCGGGAAGAAAATACCGCATGTCCCTGGCGCTCACCGAATGCAGATGAAGGCGGAACTTGCCCGTGCTGTCCCGCACCTGTGAGCCGAGCACGGCGTTTTCACCGAGCACGGCATTGGCCTCGCCCAGGCGGCAGCGCTGGATGCGGGGGATGTTGACGCGTCGTTCCACGCACTGCTGCACTTCCACGTCCGAGCGTCCGAGCACATGGGAAAGATAGTTTTCCAGCTGGGCGGCGGAACGGGAACGGTGGGTCAGAAGCTCCGTGAGTACCGCCTGCGGCAGTCCCGGTTCGCGCAGCGAGGGTGCCGCCTGCCCCATGAGGCAGAACTGAATATGCGCGGGAACAGGCCTGCGGCTTTCCACGGTGCGGCGTTCCAGCCGGTTGTGATGCTCGGCCGCATAAAGCAGGTGATAGAGATGGTTGTTGATGATGTCGAGAAAGTCGCGGGCTATGCTTTCGTCGCGTCTGGCATCGTCGAGCAGCTCTTCCGTGTAGAACGTAGGCAGCGGCCCCATGGTGCTGTAGAGGCCGAAGCCCGTGGCCGTGAGGGAAAAGCGGGGAGTGGTCTCACGTTCCTCGCATTCCAGAAGCTCGCTTGGAGGAAAGGCCAGAGAAAGCCATGGCCTGACATACACGTTCCCCTGGATGAAGGCGTCCCATTCCGCCAGAGTTCCGGCATGCGTGAAGCCGATGAGCCGCAGAGCCTGCCCGAGGGTGAAGCGCTGAGGCTCAGCTTTGAGCCGCTCCATCAGATCAGCTGCTTGTCGCCCAGTCTCGGAGGCCATTCTCGGAGTTTCCCCGTGCCGGCTATGCTGAGAATCAGCCGGGAATAATTGTTGATGCTCGTGAATTCCGTGAAGAATCTGTCCAGAGCATTGGCAAAAAGATACATGTCGCCGTCGGAGACGAAGCCGAAGGGGTCAAGTTCCAGATACAGAGCCCGTCCGCGCAAAAGCCTTCCTCTGAACAGCTGCTCCTCGCCTTGAGAGGAAAACTGCTTGATGGACATGCAGCGGCGCATGTCGGCGGCGGCCAGTTCCGGTGCGGCCGCAGTTTCGGGAACATACAGTTCCAGCAGGGAGCGCAGGGCGTCGGCAGAGGCCAGGGAAAGCAGATTCGTGTTGAGATGCGACAAAAAGCGCCACTGCAGACTTTCATTCTGCGGCCGGGGCAGCATGGGCGCGGGAGCTATGATATTGGTGAAGCTGGCCTGGGCGGGCGAGCTGTCCGTGGGGCGGCAGATATCGCCCATCCTGAGACTGCCGGGCAGGGTGTGATTGCAGCAGATGAGCTCCATGGACAGAGTGTACTTCTCGAGCGAGCCTGAGCCGAAGCGGTACAGCGGCATGAGAAGGTGCTCGGTGCGTCCCTCCTTTTCCGAGGAACGGAAACGCACACTGTAAAGCAGCCCCTTGTTGTCGGAATGATAGGCTTCGTAGGGCATACATGGCAGTATGCGCCCGCCGGGCATTCTGGCCGACGCCGTGCCTATGCTGAAGATTTCCAGAAAGCGCCGTTCCCCGTCCTGCGGGTGTATGAGGTATTCTTCCTGCGTATGGTCGATGACCAGAGGATCGGCGGGAACGCGGAAGACGTTGGCCGCAGGCACCACGTTGAGGGTGAGGCTGCCTTCCGGAAACTCCGGCAGATCGGCATTGTTCCTGAAGCAGAAAATCAGCCTGAACTCGTTAAGCGATTCGGAGAAGGAAAGCTGGTCGAGCTGTGATAGGCGCACGAACAGAAGCTGTTCCGGAAAATGAAAATATCTGAGCAGTTCCATGTAGGAACGGTTCGTTCTTCTTCCTGCAGGAAGACGAATGTCGTCGAGCGGCAGGGTGGGATAGCTTACGCAGGAGGCAGGCAGGGTGCGCCTGCCCGTACCCAGAACGATATCCATATGGTCAAGCTCGGTGAGCAGCGCCAGAAGACGCTGAGACGCTGCGGCATACTCGCCGGAAAGGTGCAGCAGCAGCCCGTCGCCGAGAAAGGTGCGCAGAGGGGCACGGCTTTTGAACCTTACTTCCACCCTGTTGCGGGCACGCTGCATATCGTGACGGATCGACACGATTTCCAGCGGCAGCACGCGCAGATCATGCGTGGTGCTGTAGATGCAGGAAACGCCGTCCACCGGATTGGACGCCACCTGCGTTCCCTTTTCCACGTCGAGCGGCTCGGCAAAGCCTGGCTGAAGCGTAAAGCGGATGAGCGTTGTGGAGGGGATGGGAAGAATGGCCTGGGGAAATACCAGACGCAGAAGCGACTGCACAAGGTCGGGGGCCGTCTGATCGAGGCGTTCATGAATCTTGCCGCACAGGTAGGCCGTTCCTTCCAGAATGCGTTCCACGTCGGGATCGCCGCCCTGCGTCAGGAGCATGGGAGCAATGGCGGGATGCTGCAGGGCAAAGGCGTTCGCCCCTTCCCTCAGCATCTTGAGCTGTTCCTTGTAGTATCTGTCCACAAGCCGTCCTTTTCCCGCACGGTGCGGGCGGTGTTGCCTGTTTTCGTCCCTGACGCTTTTCGTGCAGAAGACGGTCGGGCCTTTTTCTGCGGAGACGTGACTTCCCGCTCTGCGTCCTTTGTTCCGCCTGCCCGCACCGGGGCAGAGCCTCGTCAGCTCCGGTTCAGAGAATGTCGAGAGGACGGCGTAAATTCATCACGACAGAGAGCGTTTTCACAGCGACGGCGATTTGTCGGACAGGAACGGTCGTCTTATGGTCCGTCGCGCTCCATTGCATGGCGTCTCCTTCAATGCCGACGTTGAGTGTACTGACATTCCTGGAAAATGGGAAGGGGAGGCGGCAGATCCGCAAGGCGGAACGTTATTGGACCAAAGGATGAATCAAGGTGATTCCGCCCGTGCAGAATGTACTATCCGGACGGGTTGCATGCACGGCGACAATGCAGGAAGGAGTTTTTGGGGAAGGGCCGGTCTTGAAACGACCATGAGAGAATGTTTATGAAGCTGCCGCCGCTTGGTTGCCGCAGAGAGGGGCCCCGCAATGGTCGGGCTGTTCGACTGTGCGTGTTGCCCGTGAAAAAAGACGGCGCTGCTCCGACCCGTCGGACGTGCACCCGTTCCGTCTCGACAGAAAAACGGCAGTTTCGGCGTCCAGTCTTCATGTCTCGCGCCTGTCGTCGCCGATGCTGATCGCTCAGGATGATGTCGTCTGTCCGTGGTTCCGGCCTTGCCGCATACGGTTGAGCCATGCTGCCGAAGGTCGTCACTGGCCGGTCATCGTTTCTGGTCGGACAGGGAACGCTGCCTGTTCTGCCCGACTCCGGTGGACGGCATGCGGTGCTGCAAGGGGGCGTGGAGAAAGAGCGCCGCGTGTTTTTTCCATGCATGCGCAAGGCAAGCTGGGACGTTTGTTCCCCACAGAAAAAGAAAGAAGATGGCCGTGTAGTCCAGCAGGAAAAGCGTGGTGCTTTCGCTCCACAGCATGAAGGAGCTCTGCATGGTCAGAGGGAAAATCAGCTCGTTCCGGAAGAAGGCGTGCAGACCGTACATTGCGAATGCAAGGCTCAGGCCGGAGGAGGCAAGGCGATGGCCGTTCGGGCGGGGAAGGGGGAAAAGGCGTGCCGCCGCGGCGCGGAACCTTTTGTCGTACATGCCGAGGTGAACGGCCGCAAGAATGAAGCTCCAGTGGGCGCAGAAGACGTGCACGGTTCTGAAGAAAAGTTCTCCCCGGAAGCCGGCAAAGGCGAACAGCGTTCGTGAAATGGGCACGGCGCTTGCCAGCGTGCCGAGCATGAACAGGATGAGCATCGCGTTCAGCATGAGTCTGACGAGCCGGACGGCATTGTACCGCCCCCTGAACAGTGTCTTGTACCATGCGCGGTTCAGCCATGCGTGCAGCAGCAGGGCGGCGGCCAGACAAGCTCCCAGCCATTCGTGTGCGGCGTTGCCCGTGTGAGGGGCGGCCATGAGCAGAAGAAACAGAATCAGCAGAAGAACGTCCGTGACGGATTTTGCGGTCATGTTCATTGTCCGGGCTCCATGGCGGGCTCGACGGTAAAGAAAACCGCATCGGGAAGACGCGGCATGGATGCATCGGCCCATCGGAAAGGGATTCTTTTCTCTAGGCTCAGCATAGTGGAGAGGAAGGGGGAGAATGAAGATGCATTCTTGGCAAAAATTTGCCTGATCGTATCACTCCCTCTGGACTTTCGGCACGGACGGAGGCGAAAGGGGCGGGCGATAGAAAGGCAGAGCTTCAGGGCTTTGGGAAGCATGAAAAAAAGCTTCCCGGAGGACGGGGAGCAGGAAAGGAGAGAGCCTGGGACTTCAGCGCCGGGAGGTGTCAGATGCGCATCCGTTCTGATTTGACGCCTTCCGGGAGGTTCGTGGAGAAGGTCGTTCCCGTCTGACATGCTCAGGAAATGGAACTTGTCGTATTTTGTATGTAATTTTCCATGTAATGACTTTTCAACATTTCAATGAAGTATTCTTCCTCCGGGAAAAGAGTTCCCTTTCTTGTAAGATATCCACTGACTATGCCCATATATTCCTTTATCGGAAGGAGCGTTATTTTTTTGAACTTGTCTATATAGGTATTCATGAGTTCATTTAAAAACATATCATAGACGAATCCTACGCCGATATTGTTGACGATGCTGTCGAGAAAAATTCCATAGGATGACGTTTCAAGAAAAATATTAGGACGTGATGACGTGTAGCATTTAAGCATGGTGTCAAGAATGCCGCCGTCGAAGGTCGAGGGCGCATGCAGAATGACAGGATACTGAAGGATGGTTTTTACAGGAATGACCTTTTGTTTGGAAAGCGGATGACTGTTGCTCACGCATAATAAGAACTTTCCGGAAAAAAGCCTGTTGAAATCAAACGTTTCATCAATGAACGAACCATATATGACGCGTTCTTCCGTACTTGGAAAATTTACAAGCGATATGAACGGCGTTGATGTGTCTATGGATGAAATTTCTTTTGTGTCTATTTCTGTAACGTGTATTTTTATATTTGGATATGCTG
>NZ_CAJJIC010000019.1 GCF_905187505.1 uncultured Mailhella sp. | reverse complement strand
ACCCGCGTGAAGGTGGTCAAGAACAAGATGGCCCCGCCCTTCCGCGAAGCCAAGTTCGACATCATCTGGGGCACGGGCATTTCCCGCGCGGGTGAAATACTCGACATGGCCGTGGACGCGGGCATTGTGGACAAGAGCGGCGCGTGGTACGCCTACGGCGACGAAAAGCTGGGTCAGGGCCGCGAGAGAGTGCGCGACATGCTCAACGAGAACATCGCCCTGCGCGACGAAATAGAAGCCAAGGTCAAGGAACATCTCGGCGTCGGCCTCGACATGACCGCCGCCGTTCCGTCCGCTCCCGTCGAGGACGAGGGCGTGCCCGGCGACGAGGACAGCTACGACGAAGGCTACTAGGCCGCTCCGGCAAGCCGAAGATTCCGCAGAAAGCGCGGAGGATGCTTCGGCGTTCTGAAAATTTCCGCCCTGCGCAGGGCCACGGGCCGGCGCTTCGGGTGCGGAGAGGCTTCCTTCGGGAAGCCCGGGCAGCAAGGCGGGCGCGTCCGGCTTTTCTGCTCAGGAAAACGGAATGTTGCGGGGGAAGAAGCTTCTTCCCCCGTCCTTATGAGGGCCGCGGTGCGGCCCATCGGGAGAATATATGCTCACTGCCAAGGAAATACGTCACAAATTTTTGGAATTCTTTGAAAAGAACGGTCATGCCATAGTGCCGTCCTCTTCCCTCGTGCCCAAGGACGACCCCACGCTGCTCTTCACCAACGCCGGCATGGTGCAGTTCAAGAAGCTCTATCTCGGTCAGGAGCGCCGCTCCTACCGCTGCGCGGCCACCTCGCAGAAGTGCCTGCGCGTGTCGGGCAAGCACAACGACCTTGAAAACGTGGGCCGCACCGCCCGTCATCATACCTTCTTCGAAATGCTGGGCAACTTCTCCTTTGCCTACTACTTCAAGCGCGAGGCCATCACCTTCGCGTGGAAGTTCGTGACCGAAGAGCTGCATCTGCCTGCCGAAAAGCTCTACGTCACCGTGTACGAGAACGACGACGAGGCCTACAAGCTGTGGCAGGAAATCGCCGGAATGCCCGCCGATCACATCACCCGCATGGGCGAGAAGGACAACTTCTGGACCATGGGCGACACCGGTCCCTGCGGCCCCTGCTCGGAAATCTACATCGACCAGGGCGAGGACATGGCCTGCGGCCCGAACTGCGGCATCGGCAAGTGCGACTGCGACCGCTTTCTTGAAATCTGGAACCTCGTGTTCACGCAGTACGACCAGAAGGAACCCGGCGTGCGCGTGCCGCTGGAGCATCCCAACATCGATACCGGCATGGGCCTCGAGCGCATTGCTGCCGTGTGCCAGGGCAAGCGCTCCAACTTCGACTGCGATCTTTTCCAGGACATCATTCAGTACGCCGCCTCCATCGCGGGCGTGAAGTACAGCTTCTCCGCTCCCGACACCAACGACGTGGACACCGCGCTGCGCGTCATCGCCGACCACAGCCGCGCCGCCGCCTTCATGATCGCCGACGGCATTCTGCCTTCCAACGAAGGCCGCGGCTACGTGCTGCGTCGTCTCATCCGCCGCGCCCTGCGCTTCGGCACGCTCATGGGCCTGCACGAAGCCTTCCTTTACAAGACCGTGGGCAAGGTGGTGGAAGTCATGGGCGACGATTACCCCGAACTTCGCGAACACGCCGAATTTCTTTCCCGCGTGGTGTTCGAGGAGGAAAACCGCTTCCGCGTGACCCTCGACAAGGGCCTTGCCATGCTCGATAACGAGCTTGAGCGTCTTGCCGCTGAAGGAAAGACCGTGATTCCCGGCGAAGTGGCCTTCCGCCTGAACGACACCTACGGCTTCCCGCTCGACATCGTTTCCGACGTGGCCTACAAGCGCGGCTTCACCGTGGATGAGGAAGGCTTCGCCGAAAAGATGCAGGAGCAGCGCGCCCGCGCCCGCGCGGCGTGGAAGGGCTCCGGCGAAAAGGACCTTGCCGCCCGCTTCCGCGGACTGCTCGAAGAGGGAATGCAGACGGAATTCGTGGGCTACGACACGCTCAGGGCCGACAGCCGCATCGTGGCGCTTCTCGATGAAGACGCGCTTCCCGTGGAAAAGCTGGAAGCCGGAGCGAAGGGCTACCTCGTGGCGCTTCAGACTCCCTTCTACGGCGCGTCCGGCGGCCAGAGCGGCGACACCGGTCTCGTTTCCACGGAAGAGGGCAAGGCCCGCGTGACCGACACCCTGAAGCCTATGCCCACGCTCACCGTGCAGCAGATTGAAGTGACCGAGGGCGTCATCCGCGCCGAGCAGGAAGTCTCCCTGGAAGTCACCGAAGGCGACCGCATGGCCGCGGCCCGCAACCATTCCTGCACGCATCTTCTTCAGGCCGCCCTGCGCAAGGTGCTCGGCTCCCATGTGCATCAGGCCGGCTCCTCCGTGGGGCCCGACCATCTGCGTTTCGACTTCACCCACATTGCGGCCATGACCGACGAGGAAATCGCCGCCGTGGAACGCGAGGTCAACGCCATGATCATGGCCGACTACCCCGTGACCACCCGCGTCATGGATCACGACGAGGCCGTGAAGTGCGGCGCCATGGCGCTGTTCAATGAAAAGTACGGCGACAAGGTGCGCGTGGTGAGCATGGGCGCCGAGGGCGTCGAGCCCTGCTCCATGGAACTTTGCGGCGGCACGCATCTTTCCCGCACCGGTCAGGCCGGTTCCTTCGTCATCCTCTCCGAAGGCGGCGTGGCCGCCGGCGTGCGCCGCATCGAGGCCGCCACGGGCTGGAACGCCTACAAGGTCATGGCCGAACGCCGTGCCGAACTCAACGCCATAGGTTCCCTGCTCAAGGTTCGTTCTTCCGACTTCGCCTCCCGCGTGGAAGCCATGCAGAAGGAAATCAAGACGCTGCACAAGGAGCTCGACAAGGCGCAGGCCGCAAGCCGCGGCAACGTCATGTCCGCCGTGGAAGAGGTCGCCGGCGTGAAGGTGCTGGCCGTGAAGGCCGGTTCCATGAACGTGAAGGCGCTTCGCGAAATGATGGACGACGTGCGCTCCAAGATGCCTTCCGGCGTGGCCTGCCTCGTGGCGGAAGACAACGGCAAGGCGCAGATGATTCTTTACGTTTCCAAGGATCTGCATGACCGCTTCACCGCTCCCGCGCTCATCCGCGACGTGGCCGCGGCCATCGGCGGTTCCGGCGGCGGCCGTCCCGATCAGGCCCAGGCCGGCGGCAGCAATGTCGAGGGCATCGACGAGGCCTTCAGGATTCTGAAGCAGAAGATTGCCGGTTAGTCCGGTTTCATCGGGGGAAGGGGCGAGCGCTTCTTCCCCCTCTTTTTTGTTCTTCCGGGCTTTTCGGGCGGCGAGGTTTCAGGGGCGGGAGAGAGACGCTGTTTCAGATATCTGCCACGGACGTGCTTTTGCGTCGCGTGGACTCCGTCCGCCGTTTTTCAATGAAGGGAGAAAAGACATGCCTGAACTTCCCGAAGTGGAGACCGTGGCGCGCACGCTCGCGCCGCAGGTGTGCGGACGGCGCATTGCGGCCGTGAACGTGCTGAACGCCGGAACGTGGCAGGGAGAAGTTCCGGCTTCGGAGGTGTCCGCAGCCGGATTCGTGATCACGGCCGCGGGCAGGCGCGGCAAGCTGCTTCTGCTCCATCTTTCCCGCGGGGCGGCCGCTTTGCCCGCCTCATGCCCGGAGACGGAGATTCCCGTCCCTTCCGACGCTTCGCTCTGGCCGCTCGTCTATACGGCGGGAGGCGTGGTGCACGGCCGTCCCGCGCTTGACGGAAAAGATCCCGGCGAGGTGACGGCGCTGGCCTTTCACCTGCGCATGACGGGCCGGCTTTTCGTGTACCCGGCGGGCACCGCGCCGGAAAAGCACACGCGCGTCGTGTTCACGCTGGATGACGGCAGGCTTCTTTTCTTCGACGACACGCGCAAGTTCGGGCAGGTGCGGGCGCTCTCGACTTGGGAAATGGAGCGGTGGGCGTTCTGGCGTGAGCTCGGGCCGGAGCCTCTGGAAGTTTCGGACAAGGCCTTTGCCGCGCGCTTTTCCTCGGGCCGGGCGGTGAAGGCGCTCTTGCTTGACCAGTCCGTGGTGGCGGGCGTGGGCAACATCTACGCCGATGAGAGTCTGTTTCGGGCGGGCATACGGCCGGACGCTCCGGGAAAGTCGCTTTCGGTGGAGCGGCTTTTCCGGCTGCATCGCGCTCTTGTGGAGGTGCTGCTTGAATCCATACGCGACTGCGGCAGTTCCATACGGGACTACCGCACGGCGCGTGGCGACGTGGGCGCGTTTCAGAACCGTTTTCGCGTGTACGGCAGAGCGGGGGAGAAGTGCGCGGTCTGCGGCAGAAAGCTCGCCTCGGGCCGCGTGGCCGGTCGCGCCACGGTGTGGTGCGCGCACTGTCAGAAGAAGTGAGGAATGGGAGGCGTGCTGCGTTTTCCGGCCCGGACCGTGACGAGCCTTGTCCTGAACGCCGGCAGGCGCCTGAAAGATGCCGCATCGTGACGACAAGGGCCGTTTTTTTCGCACCATGCGGAAAATGCCCGGCAAAGACGACAGGGGGGCTTGATGTCGTGAAAAAGGCGCCCCGCGAAGGCGGAGCGCCGAAGATGTGATCAAAGGGATGGTCAGGGAAGCGGGTGGAACTGATGCACCGTGGCTTTCCTCTGCGGCCGGGAATCCGGCTTTCCGTCGGCGGGGGAAAAGCGTCGCCACGGGCGCATCTCGCCGGTGTTCTCTTCCCGGACGGGCGCATTTCTGAGCGACTCGCGTTCTTCCCATTTCGTGTTGAAGAGCTGATTCTTGGCGCGCACGGCCTGAATGAGGGAAAGCACGATGGTCGCCTCTTCCCATTCCCGGGACGCGTCGAAGTCCTGTACGCGCTGCAGATACTTGTTCCACAGGGCCATGAGGGAAGCCTCGTCCATGGCGTTGAGCTGACGGGCCATTTTGAGCAGCATTTTTTCCATTGTTTTCCTCGCTTGTGAACTCGCTCCGGTTATATCCTGCAAGGGCGGCGCGGGCAAATGAATTCTGCGTCCCTTCCCCCGGGGCGGCAGAAACACGGCAATTTGCCCGCAGACGATTTTTATGATAAATAGATAAACTCCCCAAGGAACGAATGTCGGACGACGTCTGTTCCTTCGCCTCGCGGCTTCGAGCCGCGGACGGTTCTCTCCAACATCTTTATCGCCGAGGCGGAGTTGACATGAGCGAGCTGAAAGATATGTACCGCACCATCGTTGCGGACGGATTCCCCGATACCATGACCATCACGCTGGGAGACAGTGTGCTTACCTATCACAAGCGCACCTGGGAAATGGGCGGCGAAGTGCGCGGCCTGCGTTATGGTGAAAACCCCGATCAGCCCGCGGCCCTGTATGAATTCGTGGAAGGCGAGAACAAGGTGGCCAACCTCAAGTGGCGTTCGCCCCGTCAGGGCATCGTGTCCGCGCTGACCGAAAAGCAGATGGTGCAGTCCGGCAAGCATCCCGGCAAGACCAACCTCACCGACGTGGACAATGCCTGCAACATTCTGCAGTACCTCACGAAGAAGCCTGCGGCCGCCATTTTGAAGCACAACAATCCCTGCGGCGCGGCCTGGGCCGACAATCTGTTCGACGCGCTGAACAACGCTTTCTGGTGCGACCGCATCGCCGCTTTCGGCGGCGCGGTGGTGGTGAACCGTCCGCTGGACATGAAGTGCGCCGAGCTCATCGCCTCCCAGTATTTTGAAGTGGTGGCCGCCCCCTCCTTTGAGGAAGGCGTGGTCGACGTGCTCAAGGGCCGCAAGAATCTGCGCATTTTCGAGCTGCCCGGACTTGCTCATCTCGACGAGCTTCGCGGCATTCCCATGCTCGACTTCAAGAGCCTCACCGACGGCGGCATCGTGATGCAGAAGTCGTTTGTCAACCGCATTACCAGCGTGGACGACTTCATGCCCGCCACCGGCACCAAGAAGGACGGCACCGTGTTCACGGCTCGCAAGCCCACGGAGCAGGAAGCCGAAGATCTGCTCTTCGCCTGGGCCGTGGAATCCGGCGTGACGTCCAACTCCGTGATCTTCGCGCGCAACGGCGCCACCGTGGCCATCGGCACCGGCGAGCAGGACCGCGTGGGCTGCGCGGAACTTGCCATCCACAAGGCCTACACCAAGCATGCCGACGTGCTCTCCTTCAAGCGTACCGGTCTTTCCCTCTACGAGCTTCAGCAGAAGGCCCTTTCCGATGCCGAAGCCGCGGCCACGCTGGAAGAGATCAACCGTGAGACCAGAGAAAGCAAGGGCGGACTCATCGGCTCCGTGGTGGTGTCCGACGGCTTCTTCCCCTTCCGTGACGGCGTGGACGTGGTCATGGCCCAGGGCGTGACCGCCATTGCCCAGCCCGGCGGCTCCATACGCGACTGGGAAGTGGTGCAGGCCTGCAACGAGCACGAACCTCAGGTGGCCATGGTGTTCACCGGCCAGAGATCCTTCAGACACTGATGAAGCAACATGCCGGGGAGGCGCGAGCTTTCCCGGCATTGTCATGGATGCCTCTCTTCATGCCTCCCATCGCGACCGGGGACGCATGACCCTGCTTTCATCCGTGGCAGGCCGCGCACGTTTTTTTGAGACCGCCCGCAGGGTCGGGCAGTCCTGACTTTCGGCCTTCCCCCTTCCCGCGCGACGGCGCGCAGACGCAGCGCCTCCGGGCTGCCGGGGCCGGTCTGACCACATTTGTTTTTTCAGGAATGAAGACATGGCATCGCATATTGTGCAGAACCCTTCCGCGGGCTGTATCGTGGAATTCATGCAGGGCAACGAACCCCAGATAGCGTGGGTGATGGAGGAGCAGAAGGGCAAGCTTCGTCTTTTTCTGCCCAACCGCCGGGAGACCACGCTCTCTCCCTCGCGCATTCTTCCCTGGGCCGGCCCTTCCTATCCCGCGACGCAGAGCAAGGACGCCGTGGTCGACCTTCTGAACAGGCACCGTGAGCGTCGTGAACGTCTGGCCTCCGAAGTCGCGCCCATGGAACTGTGGGAAATGGCTCAGGGCGAAATGGACAGGGCTCCGGCCGAGTGGTTTGCCGAGCTCGGCTACACGAGTCCCGACGCCGATGCCGTGGCGGCCTGCGGCAGGGCGCTTCTGCAGTGCAAGACGCACTTTCGCTTTCAGCCTCCGGAATTTGAAATTTACGACGCCGCCACGGTGGAATCGCGCCGTCAGGCCGAGGAAGCCGCCCGCGTGCGCGAGGCCATGGTATGCGGCGGTGCGGACTGGTTCCGCCGCCTGTGGGAAGCGCGCATCGGCCGCCATCCGGCGCCGGATGCCTCCACCGCGCCGGAAGAGCCCGTGCGGGGCAGGCTGGAAAGAATGCTCCGCGCCCGCATGAGGGACCCGGAAACCGTGGAGGACGAGGCGCTCTGGAAGCAGGTGACCAAGGGCCTGCCCGACGATCCGCATCTTGCGCTTCTGCTCGCCATGACCTGGGGCCTGGTGCCCGAGCACTACAACTTCTGGCTCGACCGCGCGGACTACGAGTCCGGCACGGCGTGGGAAGAGGCCTTTGCTTCGGAAACGCAGGCGCTCGTTCAGGCCGTGGAAAGCGAAGAAGGCCTTCCTCCGGCCGAGGATTCGGCCTTCATCAGCATCGACAGCGCCACCACCCGCGACATCGACGACGCCTTTTGCATCGCTGCGGCGGCCGACGGCGGCTGGGACGTGGAAGTGGCGCTTGCCTGTCCCGCCTGGCTCTGGGATTTCGACAGCCCGCTCGGCAAGGCCGTGTTCCATCGCGCCACCAGCATCTATCTGCCCGAGGGCAACTGCCACATGATGCCCGAAGCGCTCGGCGAAGGGGCGTTCAGTCTTTTCGAGGGACAGGCGCGGCCCGCTCTTGTGGTGGGCGCCCACGTTTTTCCCGACGGAACGCTCGGCGAGGGCTCCTTCCGCTTTTCCACCATAAAGATTGCGAAGAATCTCAACTATCCCGACTGCGAGGCCGCGCTGGACGGCGAAGAGAACGCCGCTTCGCCCTTTGTCGAGTCCCTGCGCCTTGCCGCGGCCATGAGCGACAGGCGGCTGGCCTGCCGCGTGGATCACGGCGCGGTCATCATCGAGCGGCCCGAAATCGACTTCGAGCTTGAGGGCGAGGGCGCGGACATCACGGTGAAGCTGAGGCCCTACCCTTCCGCGCCGAGGGCGCAGCTTCTTGTGGCCGAGCTCATGGTGGTGGCCAACGCCGCGCTGGCGGAATGGGCCGTGAAGAACGACGTGCCCCTTCTTTTCCGCACGCAGGACGTGGCCGTGCCCAGAGAGTACGCCGGCGTGTGGAAGAGCGCGCCGGACATCGCCCGCGTGGTGCGCATTCTCGTGGCCGCCTCTCTCGACGTGGTGCCGAGACCGCACGCCGGCATGGGACTTTCGGCCTACAGCCCCGTCACGTCGCCCCTGCGCCGCTTCACCGACCTTGTGAACGAGGCCCAGCTTCTGAGCATGGTGACCCGCGGAACCGTGCGCTGGTCCCGCGAGGAGCTTTCGGACATTCTCATGCATCTTTCCATACGCCTTGAGGCCGCGGGACAGGTGCAGCGCTTCCGTCCGCGCTACTGGAAGTATCTTTATATCCAGCAGCAGGCCAGGGCCCACGGAGACGAGTGCTGCTGGAAGGCCGAGGTTGCGGAGGAAAACGACATGTGGGTGAGCGTAAGCCTGCCTGAGGTGCAGCTCGGGCTGCGCGGCAAGCGCTCGCTGTTCGGGGAAAAGGTGTTCCCCGGCCAGGAACTGCACGTGCGCCTCGGCAAGGTGAATCCCCTGAGAAATGAAGCCGTCATCCTCGACGTGAGGGAATGCTGAGCCTTTTCGCCACGCATTCCGTTGAGGCGTGAAACAACAGCGAATCTTTTTCTGGAAGTTCCAAGGAGAAAGAATGTCGTCAGCCCGAAGGTTTGCTTCTCTTGTGACGTGCTGTGCCCTTGTGGCATGCACGGGCCTTGCGGCCTGCGCACCGAAAAGGCAGGATGCCCGTACCGGCATGGAGAACGCGCTCTCTCAGGAAGAGAAGGACGTCGATTCCGCTCTTGTTCTCGACAGAGAACTGTATCTGGCCTCCACGTCTCCGGGAACGCTGGTGGAGAGCGATTCGCTCAGCGTTTCCGAGCTTGCGGAACATCGCGCTCCCTACGGCGATGCGCTTGAGCTCACCTCTGATCCTTCGTCCTGGCAGCTGCCCTCCGGGCTTCTTCAGATGGAGGCCGGTCCGTCGTCGGACGAAGAGCGTCAGTGGAACGTGCCGAGGCCCGGCAGCAGCGAGGCCCGGAAGCTGGCCGAGCTGAACACGAAGGCGGCGCTCTGCTCCACGGGTGAGACCGTGTGCATCACTTCGCCCTACGGCGTGCGGCGTTCGTCCCGTCGTTCGCACAAGGGCATAGACATACGGGCGCCTCTGGGTTCGCCCATCATGGCGTTTCGCGGCGGCACGGTCGTGTGCGCCGAATATCACAGCAGCTACGGTTACATGGTGGAGATACAGCAGGACGACGGCATCGTTTCCCGCTACGCCCACATGAGTCAGATACTCGTGCGCAAGGGCGAACGGGTGACTCCGGGACTCATGATAGGCCGCGTGGGTTCCACCGGGCGTTCCACCGGCCCGCATCTGCATTTCGAGCTTCTTATCGACAACAGACAGACGAACCCCATGGCCTATCTGCCCACGCCCAAGCAGGTGGTCACCAAGGGCACGGAGGCGGACGCCGCCGCGGCCCGCAAGGCGCTCTCCAAATCCAAGCGGTCAAGCTCCAGGAGCAAGGTGGCGAAGACCTCCTCGAAAACGAAGAAGACCGCCTCGGTGCGCAAATCCTCGTCGAGCAAGAAATCTTCGGTCAGCTCCTCGAAGAAGACTTCGAGCAGAAAGACCGTGGCAAAGAAGACGTCTTCCTCGAAGAAGACCTCCGTGAGAAAGACCTCCTCCAAAAAGACCGTCGCGGCAAAAACGAAGCAGAGCGCGACGAAGAAATGAGCGGCGCGAGACTGCCGCAGCCGCCTTTTCGTTGCAGCGGATGAATGAAGAAGCGCCCGGCACGAGTGAATCGTGTCGGGCGCTTCTTTTGCGCTGAGTGGAGCAGGGGAGAAGGACGAAAAAGCGGAAGGCCCGGGATTCCGGTTCTTCCCGGGCCTTCCCGGCAGCTCCTGCGTGGGCTCATCGCTTCGGCAAAGAGCTGAAGTTCTGTTCCGTCAGTCGGCGGAGCTGGTGAGATCGATGTTGAAGAGTCTGGCAGCGTTCTTGTAGAGAATCTTGTCCAGCACGTCCGAGTCGCCGAACAGCTCCATGAACTTGTCCACGCATGGCTTGAAGGGCATGAGCGGATAGGCGGAACCGAACAGGAAGCGATCCTGCATGAAGCCCTTGGCCGCGGCGACGTAGTCGGCCGTGCCCACGCCCGTGAGCAGGTACATGTCGGGCCCGAGAAAGATGTTGGTCTGCCAGAAGCAGGCGCCGAGCAGCACCTGAGCCCAGGGCCAGCCGCCGTGCGAGACGTAGAAGTTCACGTCGGGGAAGTCGCGGGCAATGTTGGTGATGATTTTCGGGTCGCTGTAGGTGGTGTCGGGGCCGGCTCTGCCGCCTATCATCAGCATGACGGGAATCTTGTGTTCCGAGCACTTCTCATAGATGGGATAGATGCGGCGGTCGTTGGCGTACCACGGCGTGCTCATGGAGCCGGGTTCGATGTTCACGCCCTTGAGCGGACCGTTGACCACGTAGGTGTCGATGTCCCTGATGGCCTGTTCGCGGTTTGAAGGGTTGATGCCGGCAATGCCGATGAATTTTCCCTTGAAATGCCGCACCATGTCGACGACGCAGTTGTTGCTGACGTTGTAGCGGAAATGACCGTTGCGGCCCGGGGCTATGCCCATGCTTATGCCGGCGTCTTCCATTTCCTTCAGCATGAGCGTTTCGGACCTGGCGCGGACGGACGGCGGAATGTCCATGCCCATTCTTGCGGTGACGCCGGTGGGATTTTCCACCTGCTTGAGAAATTCATCGTACATGGGCCGGCATCGGGCGTCGATGATCATGCGCTTTCTCCTTCCTGAGCCGGAGAATCGCGCGCCGTCCGGGCATCAGGAGACGGGCGGCGCACCGGTTGTGTCACAGGCCGAGCAGCTCGGCGGCGTTGTCGTAGAGGGAACGCTGAAGCGCCTCGTATTCCAGACCGCGTTCGTGCCAGTTCTCTATGCACTGGGCAAAGCCGCGTATGGGATAGCTTGAGGCGAACAGGAAGCGGTACTTCAGGAAGGAGTTGGCCGCATGGGCATAGGCTTCAAACATGGGCATGTGGCGCACGTAGAAGTAGGCGTCGGGCGAGAGGTACACGTTCTTGCAGAGCAGGGCGACGCCCACGGCTTCCTGTACCTTGGGCCAGCAGCCGTGCGCAAACACGAAGTTCACCTTGTTGAACTTGCGGATGAGCGGCAGCATGGGCGTAGGATCGGTGTAGGAAAGGTCCGGTCCGCCGTACACGCTCATGGTCACGCTGACGATGGCGCCGAGCTGCTGGCAGAGGTCGAGAATGGGTTCCATTTTCGGGTCGTTGCCGTAGATGGCCGGAGCGTTCCAGCCCGGATCGATGGCGATGCCCTTGAAGCCCCAGTCCCGCACGCACTTTTCTATTTCTTCCAGCGCGGTGGGAGAATGGGGGGAGATGCCTGCAAAGCCGGTGAAGCGGCCGGGGTATTTCTGCGTCAGTTCGTAGACATGGGCGTTGTCGGTGTCGCCGTACACGGCGCTGCGGGTCTGACGGCCCATGATCACGCCGTGAACGACGCCGGCTTCTTCCATTTCCTTGACCATGAGATCCATGTCGGCCTGATCCACGGAGGGGACGGGGCGGCGTTCAAAGCCGGTGGGGCGCACGTCCTTGGGCGTGGCGGGAACCACGTTCTGCCAGTTCTTGACGATCTTGAGGTCCATGAAGCTCTTGTAGGGAGGGCGGATGCGGAAGTCGATAACCATCATTGAATCCTTTGAATGAAAAGGGGATGAACCCCGTCGCTGTGAGAGAAAAAGGCAGGGGCGGCCGGTGCCGCCCCGCAGAGCATTACTTGATCAGGCCGACTTCGCGGTAGTACTTTTCCGCGCCGGGATGCAGGGGCAGGATCATGTCGGTAGCCATGGTCTTGGGATCCATGGTGTTCCAGGCGGGCTGAATGATGGCGAGTTCCTTGTAGCCTTCCACGAGGGACTTGGTGACCTTGTAGGCGTCTTCTTCAGACACGCCCTTGCGCATGATGATGACGGAGTTGTCGACGAGGCAGGGGATGTCTCTGCCCACGGCGCCGCCGAAGAAGCTGCCGGGCAGAACGCCCACGCTGAGGCCGGACTTTTCCGCGACGGCCTTGAGCACCTTTTCGGAAATGCTGAGCCACTTCACGTCGGCGCTGAGCACCATTTCCTGAAGCTGGCTGGGTTCGCCCGCCCCACCTTGAAGGCGACGTCGATGGTGCCGTCCTGCATGAGGCTGACAAGGTCGTTGTTGGACACGCCGGACACGTTGCCGCCCCACTTTTCAATGTCGTCGTAGGTCAGACCGTATTCGGCGAGGATGCGCTTGCCTATTTCATGATGCATCTGTCCGGGCTTGCCGCGGTCGAGCTTGAAGGGAATCTTCTTCTCCAGAAGCTCGTCGAGGGAGTCCACGGGAATCTTCTTGGAGCAGATCACATGGAAGCGGGTGAGATCGCGCAGGTTGGCGATGGAGGTCAGGTTGTTCATCTTCTTCTTGTAGGGAGCCGTGCCGGTGACGGCGGAGTAGGTGTTCAGGCTCTGCGTGACGGTGATGTCGCCGGAGTTGGCTTCCAGTCGCAGGGGATTGGAGGAAGAGGAACCCTGCAGAATGTTGAACGTGCTGCCGGGATAGCGGTCGTTCACGAGCTTGCCTATGCCGGCGAGGCCGACGTTCCAGGTGCCGCCCATGTTGGCGCCGCCCACGGCTCGGAGGCTGACGGGAGACTTGTCTTCCGCGTAGCCTGCGGTCACGCCGAGGCTGAGGGACAGAACGAGAGCTGCGGCCGTGGAGAAAAGACGTTTTGCGTTCATGAGAAACTCCTTGGTTTTCAGTCGTTGTCGAAGAGGCTGCCGCCCGAAGACGGGCGGCAGGGAATCTACGCGTGCTGCACGCGCTTTTTGCGGAAGAGCTGCGAGATGATAGCCAGAGCGAGGGCGGTCACGCCGATGGCGTCGCTGAAGGCGCCGGGAATGAGCAGGCTGAGGGCGGCCACCATGAGGATGGCGCGTTCCGGCCAGGTGGCGCTGATGATGAACCAGCCCTGAACGGCGCCGGCAAGGCACACCACGCCCATGATGGCGGTGATGACGGCCATGATGACGACGGGCACTTCACCCATGAGCAGCATGGCGGGGTTGAAGATGAACACGAACGGCACGATGTAGGCGGCAATGGCCAGATAGAAGGCGGTCCAGCCGGTCTTCATGGGCGGAGCGTCGGCGATGGAGGCGCCGGCGAAGGCCACCTGACAGGTGGGAGGCGTGATGCCGGAGGTGATGGCGAAGTACATGACGAACAGATGGGCGGCCAGCACGGGAACGCCGGTCTGCACCAGCACGGGAGCTCCGAAGGTGGCCACGAGAATGTAGGCGGGCAGGCTGGGAAGGCCGAGACCGAAGAGCAGACAGGCGATCATGAGGATGATGAGGAACAGGGGCATGCTCAGCTTGGCAAGCTCGGTCATGATGTTCACGAAGCCGAAGCCGAAGCCCGTCATGGTGACGACGCCGATGATGATGCCGACGCAGGCGCAGCAGGCGGCGATCATGAGCATGTTGGAAGCCGTGTTTTCCAGGATTTCGAAGACCTTGCTCACGGTGAGGCGGGTATCCTTGCGGAAGAAGGAAAGGATGAGTGCGCTCACCGTGCCGGACACGGCGGAGAAGACCACGCTGCGGCCGGCAAGCATGGTGCCGATGAGAATGATGAGGGGCAGGAGATAATAGAGCTTCTTGAGGATTTCCTTCTTGGGCGGGATCAGCTCGGGCGGCGTGGTGCCGATGTTGGAGCGATGGGCCTCGAAGTGGATCATCATGAAGAGGCTCGCGTAGTAGAGTATGGCGGGCAGAAGGGCGGCCTTGCACACTTCAACGTAGCTCACGTTGGTGTATTCGGCCATGACGAAGGCGATGGAGCCCATGACCGGGGGCATGATGAGGCCGCCGGAGGAGGCCACGGCTTCAACGGCGCCGGCGAAGTGCGGCTTGTAGCCGACCTTCTTCATGAGCGGAATGGTGAAGATGCCGGTGGCGTACACGTTGGCCACGGCGGAGCCGGACACGGAGCCGAACAGGGCGGAACCGAAAATGGCGGCCTTGGCCGGACCGCCCTTGGCGTTTTTGGTGAGCAGGCAGACAAGGTCGATGAACACGCTGGAAAAGCCCACCTTGTCCAGCGTTGCGCCGAAGAGGATGAACAGGAAGATCACGCTCGAGGATGCGCCGATGGAGGAACCCCAGATGCCGTCGCTCAGCAGGTAGAGGGATTCGATGATGCGGTCGAGCTCAAGATAGAGGTGACCGAGGTTGCCGGGGAGAAGGTGTCCGAAGAAGGCGTAGGCAAGAGCCACGAGGGTGACGATGACGAGCGACCAGTCGGAAACCCTGCGCACGGCTTCCATGATGCAGAAGCAGAGACCGACGCCGAGCACGATCTGCAGCGGTTCGACTTCGTCGACCTGAGGCATGCGTTCGGCAAGTTCGGGCTCATAGAGGGCGATGTACCCGCAGGCCACGACGCTGAAGGTAAGAAGAAAGAGATCCCATGCCAGAACCCAGAGCGGTTCGGGACGGGGATGCTTCTTCCATTCGTACACCGGCGGCCGCCAGAGGAAGATCAGCGCGAGAATGATGCCCACGTGAACGGAGCGGATGACCATGGGGTCGAGGATGACGATGCCGAGCGACGTGCACAGCTGGAATATGCACAGAATCGTGGCAAGAGCGAGAATGATGGGGCGCAACTTCTTACGTTCAAACATGCGGACTCCGGAAGAAACGTCTTTTTCCCGCGTCGCCCGTCATGCTGCGGTCGGACGGCGCGGGAAAGGTTGGAAGGTCGGGGTTACAGGGAGCAGACCGCGCGGTGGGCGGCATGGATGGCGTCCATGATCTTGCCGGGCCGCACGCAGTCGCCGAGAGGCGTGAAGGGAATGTCCGCGGCGGCCAGTTCCTGACACAGCGTGTTGTTCGCCCTGTAGCCGAGGGCGAGCACGATGGCGTCGCAGGGGGGAAGCGCGCGTTCGTTGCCGTAGGCGTCCTTGACGGTGACGACGCCTTCGCCGTTCATGCTCGTGACCTGCGTGTTCAGAAGGAACCTGACGCCGTGTTCGCGCAGACTCTTCAGCAGGAACTTGCGGGCCCTGGGATGCATGTCGGGCGCGAGCGCGGAGCGCAGTTCGAGCACGGTGACGCTCTTGCCGAGCATGGCCAGAGCTTCGGCCGTCTCGCAGCCGACGAGACCGCCGCCGAGAATGAGGACGCTGCTGCCCTTGGGCGTGTACCTCAGGGCGTCTTCGGCCGTCACGGCGACGCCTGCGGCCATGGCTTCTGCGGCGAATCCGGGACGGACGGCTCCGCTGCCCGTGGCCACGAGAATGGCGTCGGGCTTCATGTTCGCCAGTTCCTGCACCGTGGCGGCATGGTCCTTCATGATGGTGACGTTCGACTTTTCAAGTTCGCGCACGAACCAGTTCTTCAGACGGACGAGCACGTCCTTGTGGGGAGGAAGGGCGGCGGCGTTGAGCAGACCGCCGAGCTCGAGGCTCTTTTCCATGAGCGTGACGCGGTGGCCGAGGGCGGATGCGCTTATGGCGGCTTCCATGCCGGCGGGCCCTGCGCCTATGATCACGACGTTGCGGGGCGAGGAAACGGGGACCGTGGGAAGTATGCCTTCGCTGCCGGTACGGGGGTTGACGGCGCATACGATGGGCTTGCGCTGGCCGAGACTTCCGTTGCAGCCTTCGTTGCAGCCCACGCAGGGCAGAATGTCCTTGTCGCGGCCTTCCATGAGCTTGACGGGCAGATCGGGGTCGGCGATGAGGGCGCGGCCCATGGTGACCATGTCGGCCTGACCGGAAGAGAGAATGCGGTCGGCCGTCTCGCGCGTAAGCACGCGTCCGGCCACCGACACCAGGGCTCTGCCGTCAAGCGCGGCGCGTATGCGTCCGGAGCTTTCGGCGTTCCAGCCTTCGGGCAGGCAGGGCGGCGGGCCGGTGAATTCGTTGGATTCGGAAAGACCGGCGCTCACGTGCACGAGATCGACGCCCGCCTCGGCCACGTCGCAGGCGATGCGGCAGGAAAGATCGACGGTGATGCCGCCGGGCAGAAATTCGTCGGAGCTCAGGCGGAAGAAGAGAACCATGTCTTCTCCGGCCGCCTCGCGGATGCGGCGCACCACTTCAAGAGGAAAGCGCATGCGGCCTTCGTAGGAGCCGCCGAACTCGTCGGTGCGGCGGTTGAACAGCGGCGACATGAACTGGGAGATGAGGTAGCCGTGCGCTCCGTGGATTTCTATGACGTCGAATCCCGCTTCCCGGGCTCTTCTCGCGCCTTCGGCGAAGGCGTCGATGAGCATGTAGATTTCGTCCGTGTCCAGCACTCTGGAGTTTTCATAGGGCGTGCGTCCGGGCACGAAGGAGACCAGAGGGATGGACTGTCCCGAGGCGTCGGGGCGGACGAGGCGGCCGGCGTGATTGAGCTGAACTCCTGCGAGGCCTCCGGCTTCATGGATGGCATGCGTCAGGTGGGAAAGGCCTCTGACGTAGTAGTCGGAAGCGATGCTGACGCCGGGGAAGTAGCTGCGTCCGGAGTCGTGGACGCTGGTGGCTTCCAGCATGTTCAGCCCCACGCCGCCGCGGGCGCGGGCTTCGTGATAGCGGATGAGCTTTTCGCTGACGTCTCCGTTCCTTCCCGCGTAGTTCGTCACCATGGAGGGCATGATGATGCGGTTGCGGAAGGTGGTGCGGCGTATGGTCAGCGGGGAAATGACGCTGATGGTATGCATGGACTTTCCTGTTTTTGGTTGTGAGCCCGTCCCGCGGGAGAAAGGAGGCTCATGGCGTGAACGTGTTCTCCTGCGGGACTTCCGGTCTGCGCGGGGCAGGCTGCAGATGCTACATTTCTCCCAGCAGGCGGGCGGCGTTGTCGTGCAGGGTGTTTCTGAGAGCCTCATCGGTGAAGGCTCTGGCCTTCCAGCCTTCCAGAGCCTGTTCAAGGCAGCGCACGGGATAGCTAGAGGCGTAGAGAATGCGGTATTTCAGATAGGTGTTGGCCGCGATGACGTATTCTTCGGAAAGCGGGAAGTGGGGGATGTACAGATAGCAGTCGGGCATGAGGTAGACGTTGGGGCAGCGGATGGCGAGCGCGAGCGCCTTGTGCACGTGAGGCCAGCAGCCGTGGGGCACGACGATCTTGAGGGAGGGATATTTCAGCGCCACGTGCTGTATGGCGTCGGGGTCGGAGTAGGTGAGGTCGGGGCCGAGCATGAAGCTGCTCGTGAGGGAGACGATGAGGCCGAGCTGCTGGCACTTTTCAAAGATGGGGTCGAAGATGGGATCATCGTAGAGCAGGGGCTTGCGCAGCCAGCCCGCGTCGAGGCCCACGCCGCGGAAGCCGAGTCCGGCGCACTTTTCGATTTCCTCGATCATGCCGGGAAGGTTGGGATTCACGCCCGCGAAGGGGATGAAGCGGCCGGGATACTTCTGGCTCAGCTCGTAGATTTCGGCGTTGTCCACCATGCCGAAGTTGTCGGCCTTTCTGCCCATGATGACGGCACGTTCCGTGCCGGTGGCGTCCATTTCGCCGACGAACATCTCGATGGAACCTTCAATGGCCGACACGTTGGGGCGCTTGCCGATGGAGAATATGGTTTCCTTGGTGGGATCGGTGACGGGAGCGGACTTGCGGAAGTTGAACGTGTTGAGATAGCCCTTGTAGGGGGGACGGACACGGAAGTCGATGATCATGAGGGTTCCTTTTCAGAATTGCTTTGAGGAAAGAGGTTCGTGAAGGATGGGACGGGCGTCCGGGGCGTCAATGTGCGGAAATGCTTGCGGCACACGCTGCGACGACGGTTCCGCTTTTCTCTGTAGCAAAAGCCGTGCCAAAACGAATAATTTTATAACATATTATTTTTATTTAAATTTTTGTCAACATGAAAGTATTGTTATGTTTTGCTCATGTCCATTAAATTGACCTGTTAAGATGTCGTGTGTCATGATATTTGACACAAAAAGGACATGGAGATGGGCATGGAAAGTCAGGACAGTTATCTGCAGTCCGAGGAGCGGCAGAAGGCCATCGTGGAGCAGAAGCGCATATTTCTCGCCGGCGGGAAGGTGGACGCTTCCGTGGTGTCCGACATGATTCTCCGCTCGTGGGAACGCAGCGTGGCCGCCCGCGTGGCTCCGGACATAAAGGAGCGTCCGCGGGTGAGCGAAAAGGCGCTCGCGGCCATTCTCGAGGAGAACGCCGATCTCATGGACTGCGCGAAGGACATCCTCTATCAGATGTTTTCCACCATTCAGGAAGCGGTGAGCGCGCTCAGTCTCGTGAGCGCCGAGGGCGTGACGCTCTACATATCGAACCGCGTTTCCCACAAGGCCTACTATCCCGATGCGCTGGTGGGCAGCATCAACACGGAAGAGGCCCGCGGCACCAACGGCATAGGCACCTGTCTTGCCGAGCGCCGTCCCATAGAGATCATAGGCGCGGAGCATTTCCGGTTCAGCGGCGAGTGCTGGAGCTGTTCGGCCGCGCCCATCTTTTCCCACGACGGCAGGCTCATAGGGGTGCTCAACGTCACCCAGCCGCGCAAGCAGTATCACGCCCACACGCTCGGCATGGTCAAGGCGGCCGTATGCGCCATATCCGAGCAGATGCGCCTGCGCAGTCTTCTCCAGCAGCGGGAAACCATCATGGAAATGCTGGACGACGGCGTGCTCGTGCTGTCGGCTTCGGGCAGCATAGACATCGTGAACCGAAAGGCCTCGGACATGCTCGGCAGAAGCGTTGCGGTACGCGGAGGCAACATGCGCGACGTGCTGCGTCCGGGTGCGGTGCTCGACGAGCTTCTGCAGACGCGGGCGCACATTCAGGATCAGGAAATGCTCTTCCCGCTGAAGAAGGGGAACACGCTCGCGTGCTTCGTTTCCGTGGTTCCGCTTGCCGGAGGCGGCAGGGTTATCACTCTGCGCGAGGCAAAGCGCATGCGTCAGGTGGCCGTGCAGGTGGCCGGCATCAAGCCATCCTACACCTTCGACCGCATACTCGGCAGTTCCTCCGCGCTGGTGGAGGTGCTGGATCAGGCGAGGCTTGTGGCCGGCAGTCATTCCACGGTGCTTTTGCTCGGCGAAAGCGGCACGGGCAAGGAGCTTTTTGCGCAGGCCATACACAACGCCAGTCCCAGGGCCTCCCATCCCTTCGTGACGGTGAACTGCGGCGCGCTGCCGCGCAATCTTGTGGAAAGCGAGCTGTTCGGCTACAGCGAGGGGGCCTTCACCGGCGCGAGCCGTTCCGGAAAGCCGGGCAAGTTCGAGCTGGCGGACGGAGGCACCATTTTCCTCGACGAGATAGGCGAGCTGCCCCTCGACGCGCAGGTGTCGCTTCTGCGGCTTCTGCAGAACGGCGAGGTCACGAGGGTGGGCGGCAAGTACAGCCGCATCGTTTCCGTGCGCGTGGTGGCGGCCACGAACCGCAATCTCGAGGAAGCCGTGCGCGAGCGGGCCTTCCGCGAGGATCTGTATTACCGGCTCAACGTGTTTCCCATCAATCTGCCGCCCCTGCGCGAGCGCCGGGGCGACGTGGCGCTGCTCGCCCGGCATTTTCTGCGCAAGTTCGCTCTCGGCATGGGCAAGACCCTGCCCGACTTCACGGAAGGCGCTCTTTTCCGCATGGAACGCTATCCGTGGCCGGGCAACGTGCGCGAGCTGGAAAACATGGTGGAGCGCATGGTCAACATCGTGAAGGACGGAGAGTTCGTGGACGAGTCCTGTCTTCCCGCCGCCATACTCCGGGGCGGCGAGGCGGAGGCGTGCTTTGCCCCGGGCCGCGGCGGACCGTCCTTTGAGGCCGGTCTTCTGGCCGCAAGGGAGGCGGAAAGCATCATAGGCGCGCTTCGTTCCACGCGGGGAAACATGCGGGCTGCGGCGGCCATGCTCGGCGTGTCGCGCGGAGGTCTGTACCTCAAAATAAAGCGCCTCGGCATCAACGTGAACGAATGGAGAAAATGACGGGCAAGCCCTGGGCATGAAGGGGGAGCGGCATCAGTCCGCTCCCCCTTCTGCGTCTGCGGCCTTCGCGCATCCGTACGGAACGAGTCCCGGGGCGCGAAGGCTTTTTTTCTGCGCGTCCTTCCGGCGGGTGCGGGATGCGGGGCGTCTGCGGCCGCGTTCCTGCGTCATCGGCAAGGTCCTCCGGTTTCCCTTCTTTTTCTCACGGCGCGGAACATTATTACAATACCCCTCTCACGGCCCTCCCGGTACGGTGATGACAAAGAGCGGCACAACGCCGTTCTGCATCTCTATCAGAAGGAGGTCCCATGCACCTTACCCCGCGAGAAATCGACAAGCTCATGGTGCTGTCCCTGGCGGAAGTGGCGCAGCGCCGCAGGGAAAAAGGGCTGAAGCTCAATCATCCCGAGGCGGTGGCCATCATCACGGCCACGGCCCTTGAGGGCGCGCGCGCCGGAAAGACCGTGGAAGAGGTCATGAACGACGCATGCAAGGCGCTCACCCGAGACGAGGTCATGGAGGGCGTGCCCGACATGATTCCCTTCGTGCAGCTCGAGGCCGTGTTCACGGACGGCAGCCGTCTGGTCACGGTGCACGATCCCATAAGCTGAGAAGCGCCTTTCGTTCCGGCAGAGGGTTCGTTTCCTTCACGCCGGGCCATGTCCCGGCACAACACAGGCAGGAACAGCAATGGCAGATTCGCCCAAGGCTCCCGTCGGCGGATGCATTTTCGCCGCAGATCCCATTACGTTCAACGAGTCCCGGCCTTCCGTGACGCTCAAGGTTCGCAACACCGGCGACCGGCCCATTCAGGTAGGCTCCCATTTTCATTTCTTCGAGGTCAACCGGGCGCTCGAGTTCGACCGCGCCGCGGCCTACGGCATGAGGCTGAACATTCCTTCCACCACGGCCATACGCTTTGAGCCGGGGGACGAAAAAACGGTTTCGCTCGTGCCCTACGGCGGACTTTCCAGCGTGTACGGCTTCAACAACCTTGTGGACGCCTGGACCGGCGACGAGCACGGCAAGGCGGTGAAGATAGCAAGAGCCCTCGCTCTCGGATTCAAGAGCGCGAAGCTCTGAGCTTCGGATCGTTCCTTCCGGCGCGTCGGCCGGTTCGCCGGAGCGTTCGTTCCGGCACGACGAGGATGTTTTTCCGCGCACGGAGGCCTGACGCGACGCCGTGCCGGAACGCGGCATTTTCCCGATGAAAACGGCTCCAACCCAAGGATTGCGACATGCCCCAGATTTCAAGACAGGAGTATTCCAGCCTGTACGGCCCCACCGTGGGCGACAGAATCAGGCTCGGCGACACGGATCTTTATGTGGAAATTGAAAAGGACCTGCGCGGCTACGGCGACGAGGTCATCTACGGCGGCGGCAAGACGCTGCGCGCCGGCGAGGGCGGCGACTCCCGTTCCGTGCGGGACAACGGCGTGCTCGACCTCGTCATCACCAACGCCACCATCATCGACGCCGTGCAGGGCGTCATCAAGGCCGACGTGGGCATACGCGACGGCCGCATCGTCGGCATAGGCAAGGCCGGCAACCCCGCCGTCATGGACAACGTGGATCCGCATCTTGTGGTGGGCAACTCCACGGACGCCATTTCCGGCGAGCATCTCATTCTCACCGCGGGCGGCATCGACGCCCATGTGCATCTTGTGTGCCCGCAGCAGGCGCAGACCGCCATATCCAACGGCATCACCACCTTCTTCGGCGGCGGCATAGGCCCTTCCGACGGCACCAACGGCACCACCATCACCCCCGGAGCGTGGAACATCCACCGCATCATGGAGGCGGCCGAGGCCCTGCCCGTGAACCTCGGCATTCTCGGCAAGGGTCACGCCTACAACGAAGAGCCTCTGCGCGAGCAGATAGAGGCCGGAGCCTGCGGCTTCAAGATCCATGAGGACTGGGGCGCCATGCCCGCCATCATCCGCGCCGTGCTTTCCGTGGCCGACAAGATGGACGTGCAGGTGTCCATACACACCGACACCCTGAACGAAGCCGGATACGTGGAAGACACCATTGCCGCCATGGAAGGCAGGGTCATCCACACCTTCCACACCGAGGGCGCTGGCGGCGGCCATGCTCCGGACATCATCCGCGTGGCCGGACAGCCCAACGTGCTGCCGAGTTCCACCAACCCCACGCTGCCCTTCGGCGTGAACTCGCAGGCGGAACTTTTCGACATGATCATGGTCTGCCACAACCTGAACCACAACGTGCCCTCCGACGTGTCCTTCGCGGAAAGCCGCGTGCGTCCCGAAACCATAGCGGCGGAAAACGTGCTGCACGACATGGGCGCCATTTCCTGCATCGCCAGCGACTCGCAGGCCATGGGCCGCGTGGGTGAAAACTGGATACGCGCCATTCAGACCGCAAGCGCCATGAAGGCGGCCCGCGGCAAACTGCCCGAAGACTCGGCGGACAACGACAACTTCCGCGTGCTGCGCTACGTGGCCAAGGTGACCATCAACCCGGCCATCATCCAGGGCGTGTCCCATCTCATCGGCTCCGTGGAAACGGGCAAGGTGGCCGACCTCGTGCTCTGGCAGCCGCAGTTCTTCGGCGCCAAGCCCTACATGGTCATCAAGGGCGGGGCCATCGCCTGGTCCATCATGGGCGATCCCAACGCTTCCCTGCCCACGCCTCAGCCCGTCATCTACCGTCCCATGTTCGGTTCCATCGGGCGCTGCCTGCAGTCCACCCGCTACACGTTCACCTCGCAGGCGGCCATGGATCGCGGCGTAGGCGAAAAGCTCGGCCTGAAGAGCCACCTCGAGGCCGTGCACGGCATACGCAGCCTGACCAAGCAGTGCATGGTGAGAAACAGCCTCACGCCGCACATCGAGGTCAATCCCGAGACGTTTGCCGTCATGGTGGACGGGGTGCACATCACGGTGCCCCCGGTCAAGAATGCCAGCCTGGCCCAGCTGTATTTCTTCAGTTAACAGGCCGTGCAGGCGCAAGGGCACGTCACGGCGGGACACGCTGTACGGGCTTGAGACCTGCACGCTTCGGGGCAGGGTTCCGCCGCAGGTGAACTGCGTCGACCCGGCCCCTCGCGCGGCATCCGCCTGAAGGCAGGGCCCGGAACCGCAGAAACGTTTTTCGGACATGAATTTTCTCCGGGCGCTTCGGAGACCTTTCGGAGCGCCCGGAGAGCATTTCTGCCCGAGAAAGGCGTCCCGGACAGGGGACGCCGTGGACACAAGCAAAAGAGACAGGGGGAAAGAGTGGAAGTCATTGAAAGAATACTGGGCAACAGATCCGATGCGGCATGGGCCGCGCGCCTTGCCGGCGCCTCCGTGGACTGGCTGGAACTTTCCCAGTGGGACGCGCAGAAGAACCGTCTGCGCAAGGAGACCGAGGGCGGCAGGAGCATGGCCGTGGCTCTGGAAAGAGGCCAGTGCCTGCGCGACGGCGACGTGCTGGAATGGGATGAGGCCTCCCGCAGCGCCGTGGTGTGCCGCATACGGCTGTGCCCCGTCATGGCCGTGGATCTGACGGGACTTGCCGCCTTCGGCGTGGAGAAGGCCGTTTCCTCCGCGGTGAGGCTCGGGCACGCGCTCGGCAACCAGCACTGGCCCGCCGTGGTGAAGAGAGGTGTGGTGTATGTGCCCATGACGGCGGACGAGAAGGTCATGAGCGCCGTTATGGACACGCACGACATAGCCGGCGTGACCTACGCCTTTTTGTCCGGCGAGAGCGTGTACGATCTTCTTTCCGGCGAGGAGGCCCGGCTTCTGTTCGGCGGAGCGGAAAGTCCGCTTTCCGGTCACGACCATCACCATCATGGCCATCATCACGTCTGAGTCGTAAACGGAGGCGCCCGTGGACATTCTTTCTCTGGTCAGGCTGATGCAGTTCGGCGACTCCATGCTTCCCACCGGAGCGTTCGCCTTCTCGAGCGCCCTGGAAGCCGCGGCGCAGACGGGCGTGGTAAGCGACGCGCGCACGCTTCAGCAGTACGTGGTGTCGGCGCTCAGGCAGGCGTCCACGGGCGACGCCGTGGGGCTGGTCTTCGCCATGCGCGCCCTTGCCGTCGACCCGGTGAGCGCAGGAGGCGAAGTGTCGGAGGGAACGTTGACGCGGCTTCGGGACGTGGATGCGGCGCTTTTCCGGCGCAAGCTCCCCGAGGAGTTCCGGGACATGATGACCAAAACCGGCTGCAAGCTTGCGGAACTCGGGGCGAAGACCGCGCCTTCGCCTCTTCTTTCGCGCTGGCTCTCCCAGATATCCTCGGGCAGCACTCCCGGATCGTATCCCGTGTCGCTGGCGGTGCTTTTCGCCGCCACGGCCTTTGCCGGAAAGCCCGTGCGCGGCGCGGACGGCAGAGAAGAGGAGGCGCTCTTTCAGGAAGCGCTCACCGTGTACTTCTACGGCGTGGCCATGGGCATTCTGAACGCGTCGCTCAGACTCATGCGCGTGACCCATCTGGACGCGCAGGCCATTTTGTACCGCACGTCCGAGCAGTTTGAATCGCTTTGCGAGCGGGCTCTTGCCACGCCTCTGGAGCGCATGACGGGCTATGCCCCCATGACGGAGATACTTTCCGCCGTTCATGCGCGCTCCCGCGTCCGTCTTTTTATGAGCTGAAGGAGGCTCCTTTCATGAAGAAGATTACCCGTATAGGCGTCGGCGGCCCCGTGGGCTCCGGCAAGACCGCCGTCATAGAGGCCGTGGTGCCCGTGCTCATGAAGCGCGGCGTGAGGCCGCTCATCATCACCAACGACGTGGTGACCACCGAGGACGCGAAGCACGTGCAGCGCGAGCTTGCCGGCGTGCTTGAACCTGAAAAGATCGTGGGCGTGGAAACGGGCGCCTGTCCCCATACCGCCATCCGCGAGGACCCGAGCATGAACCTTGCCGCCGTGGAAGAGCTTGAGAAGCGCTTTCCCGACAGCGACGTGGTGTTCATAGAAAGCGGCGGCGACAACCTCACGCTCACCTTCAGCCCGGCGCTTGCCGACTTCTTCATTTACGTCATCGACGTGGCCGCCGGAGACAAGATTCCGCGCAAGAGCGGGCCCGGCGTGTGCCATTCCGACATTCTGGTCATCAACAAGGAGGATCTTGCTCCCTACGTGGGCGCGAGCCTCGAGGTCATGGACCGCGATTCCCGGCTCATGAGAGGCGATCGTCCCTTCCTGTTCACCAACTGCATGACCGGGCACAACATCGACGTTCTGGCGGACTGGATCATGCGCGATGCGCTGTTCGACATTCCCGTCCGCGGGACGGCAGCCGACAGCGAGGCCGCCCATGCGTGAGCGCTCTGCCGTCAGATCGTCTTCCGGCCGCAAGGCGCCCGACTGCTCCAGCTTCGAGGCGGCGGGCAAGGCCATGGAGGAGCTTGAGCGCAGGGCCGTGGAGCTTGAGAACTATCGCGACGAGCCCCCGCAGATGAAAAGCGCCGCCGTGGGCAAGAAAGGGTATCTCCGGCTGGACTTCAGGCGCGACGAAAGACTCGGGAAAACCGTGCTGGCCGATCTGGACCGCCGTGTGCCGCTGCTGGCGCAGAAGGCCCTGTACTGGGAGGAATCGCAGCCGGACATGGCCTGCGTCATCACCATTGCGGCCACAGGCTGCGTGGTGCAGGGCGACCGCATGGCGCTGGACGTGCGCGCGGAAAAAAACGCCCACGCGCTCGTGACCACGCAGAGCGCCACCAAGGTGCACGTCATGGATCACAACCATGCCGCGCAGCTTCAGCGTTTCCGTCTGGAAGAGGGAAGCTGGCTGGAGTACGTGCCCGATCCGCTCATTCTGCACCGGCACGCGCGCTACGTGCAGGACACCTGGGTCACGCTGCCCGAGTCGGCCTGCTTTATCTACGGGGAAATGCTCGTGCCGGGCAGGCGCTGGCATCATGAGGAGGAACTTTTCGGCTTCGATCTGTATTCGGCGGGCTTTCACGTCTGCCGCGAGGACGGCTCGGAGCCCATTTTTGAGGAAAGGCTCGTGCTGGAGCCGGATGAGTCGTCCTTCTGCAATGCGGGCGTCATGGACGGCTTTGAAATTTTCGGAAGCATGTTCGCGCTGGTTCCCGAGGCGCTTGTGGACGAGCTTGCCCGCGACGCGGGAAGCGCCGTGACCGGCGAGCTTGCCTGGGGCGCGCTGAAGCTGCCCGCAAAGGCAGGCGTGGCGTTTCGCGTGCTCGGACACGGCGTGGAGAGCGTGCGGGCGAAGATGCGGGAATTTCATTCGCTGGTGCGGGAAAGGGCGCTCGGCAGGCCCCTGCCTCCCGAATTTCTCTGGCGCTGAGCAAAAGGAGGTGCTGGCATGGAGACGAAAGTGGAGGGCGCTTTGTCGGGCAGGGGCCTCGCGTGCACGGGATGCGTGTCCGCGCTGCTTCGCGGAGCGGGACAGGTCATGTTCCAGAACTCGGCGTGGACGGGACTTCTTTTCCTCTGCGGCATTTTCTGGGGAGCGTGGAACGCGGGCAGTCTGGACATGTTCTTCGGGGCGCTTGCCGGGCTTTTCTCAGGCACGGTGACGGCCTGCCTGCTCGGTGCGCCCCGCACGGAAGTGGCGGAGGGACTGCACGGCTACAACGGCATTCTCGTGGGCTGCGCCCTGCCCGTGTTTCTGGAAAGCGGCCCGATGTGCTGGGCGCTCATCGTGCTGGGAGCCGCGTTTTCCACCGTCATCATGATGGCGGTCTCGCGCGTGTTCTCCTCGTGGAAGGTGTCGGCCATGACCGGGCCCTTCGTGTTCGCCACATGGTTCATCCTGCTTGCCTCCTACAGCTTTTCCGGCTTCGACGCCGCGGCCCTGCCGCATCCGGCGCTGCCCGCACTGCCTCATGACGCCGTGGCCTTCTTCGGGCCGGAAGCCCTGTTCATTTCCAGCCTTTGCGGCGTGTCGGAAGTCTTTCTCATAAGCGATCCGGTGACGGGTGCGCTTTTCCTCGCCGGACTTGCGCTTTCGTCTCCCTTTGCCGCCGTCTTCGCCTGGTGCGGTTCTCTCGTGGCCATGATCACGGCGCTTTTCCTCGGCGCGGACGGCGCGGCCGTGGGCGCGGGTCTCTATCAGTTCAGCGCCGTGCTCACGGCCATAGGCCTGGGCACCACCTTCTACCGTCCCGGCTGGCGGGTCATGCTTTACGCCCTGCTGGCCACGGTGTTCACCGTGGTGGCGCAGGGCGCGCTCAACGTGGCCCTCGCCCCCCTGGGCATACCCACGCTCACCTTTCCTTTCGTCATTGCCGCATGGCTCTTCCTGCTTCCGCACGTCGGACTCGATCCGCGCGGCAATGCTTCACCTTCAGACTGACGGGAGTGTTTCATGTACGCAGTCGATTCGGGAGATACCGCCTTCATACTGCTCTGTACGGCGCTGGTGTGTCTCATGACCCCGGGCCTCGCCTTCTTCTACGGCGGACTCGTGCGGCGCAAGAACGTGCTTACCATCATGATGCAGAGCTTCATTTCCATGGGCGTCATCGCCGTCGTCTGGATATTCGGCGGCTTCAGTCTGGCCTTCGGGCCGGACGTGGGCGGCGTGATCGGCGACATTACCTACCATTTCGCGCTGGACAAGGTGGGCGCTGCCCCCAGCCCCGATTATGCCACCACGGTTCCCTTCATTCTTTTCTTCGCCTATCAGCTCATGTTCGCCATCATCACGCCCGCGCTCATCACGGGCGCGTTTGCGGGCCGCTTCAACTTCCGCGGCTATCTGCAGTTTCTCGTGCTGTGGATGATCTTCGTCTACATTCCCGTATGCCACTGGGTATGGGGCGGAGGTTTCCTCGGCAGGCTCGGCGTGGTGGACTTCGCGGGCGGCATCGTGGTGCACGTGAACGCAGGCTTTGCCGCGCTCTCCACGGTGCTCTTTCTCGGCCCGCGCGACGACGTGGCGCCCGGCGTTCATCCCGAGCCCAACAATCTGCCCCTCGTGGCCGTGGGTGCGGGCCTTCTGTGGTTCGGCTGGTTCGGCTTCAACGCGGGCGGCGCCTATGCGGGCGACGGTCTTGCCGCCTACGCCTTCACCAACACCACCATTGCGGGCTCCATCGCCATGCTCGTATGGATGTTCCTTGACTGGCACTTTGCCAGACGTCCTTCCTTCTCCGGCGTGCTCGTGGGTGCGGTGGCCGGACTTGCCACCATCACGCCCTGCGCCGGCTACGTTCCGCCGTGGGCGTCCATCATCATAGGTGCGGCCGGAGCCGTGGTCTGCTACTTCGCCCGCTGCGTGCAGGCCAGACTGCATTTCGACGACGCTCTCGAGGTCTGGCGTGCCCACGGCATGGGCGGCACCACCGGCGCGCTGCTGGTCGGCGTGTTCGCTTCGGCGGCCATCAATCACGTTCAGGCAGGCGTCGAACAGTTCTTCCTGCAGCTTCTCGGCATCGTGGTGACCGCCGCGTGGTCCTTCTGCGCCACGTGGATCATACTCAGGGTCATCAGTCGCTTCGGCCCCATCCGCGTGAATTACGAGCAGGAGCTCGAGGGGCTTGACGAGGCTCTGCACGGAGAGTCGGCCTACCGGCTGTAAGCGCGGCGGACGGCTTCCCGTGCGCGGCGGGCCGCCGTCCTCCCCCGTCCGGCGGCGGGGGATCGGAAGAGCGCGTCCGGCAGGTCGGTGAAACGGCGGCCTGCCGGACGTGCTCTTGTCCGGCATTGACAACGCGCCTGAAAGCTCGGATTCTCACTTCCCTTGGAGTGACGCTTATGAATTCTGTCTTGCTTGTTGCGGCGGGCGGCGCGCTCGGCGCGCTGTGCCGCTATGTTACGGGAATGTTCGCCTCGGCCGTGTTCGGCCCCTTCTTTCCCGTGGGAACGCTCATCGTCAACGTGCTCGGCTGTTTCGTCATCGGGAGCGTGTACGCCTCCGAACCGTCAGGACTGCTCGGCGATTTCATTCTGCAGGGGTTCTGCGGAGCGCTTACGACCTTTTCCACCTTTTCGCTGGACAGCTTCCGGTTTTTTCAGCAGGGATACGTGGGCAGGGGCGTGGCCAACGTGCTTTTGAACATGGTCTTCGGCCTTTCTGCCGCGGCGCTCGGGCTTTTTCTGTTCCGTGTGGACTAGCCCGGCCGCACAGAGGCGGCGGACGCGGCGGAATGCAATGACGCGGCGCCTGTGCTTGCCGGTTCCGACGCTCTGAACCTCAACGTCCCTGAAGGACGGAGAAAGAATATGACGCAGTTTGCAAAACAGACGATGGCGGTGCTGTTCGGCGGCGCGCTCGGCGCGGTGTGCCGCGTCAAGATCAGCTGGACGGTCATGAAGGTTTCGGGATTGCTTTTTCCCCTCGGCATATTGTGCGTGAACATGACGGGTTCCTTTCTTCTGGGGATCCTCATGGGCGTGGCGTCCCGCGTGAAGCACGGCTATCCCACGGCCACGGCCTTTCTCGCCACGGGATTCTTCGGCGGATTCACCACGTTTTCCTCCTTTGCCCTCGACACCGTGATGCTCTGGGGGGCGGATCATGCGCTCTTCGCTCTGCTGAACGTCGGATTGAACACGGCGCTCTGCGTGGCGCTCGCGGGGCTTGGATGGATGATCGGCGCGCCCCGCGGCGCGAGGCGCTCATGAGGCTCTGGAGCGTGTACCTCCTGCGCTGCGCCGACGGCACGCTCTACTGCGGCGCGACCACGGACGTGGCGCGCCGCATG
>NZ_CAJJIC010000018.1 GCF_905187505.1 uncultured Mailhella sp. | reverse complement strand
GCATTATCGTCACCAACGTCGCCAACAACCTGGCCTGCCTCGCCATGTTCTCGCCTCTTGCCTGCACCATCGGCATGAGCCTCGGCGGAGACATTCAGATGCCGGCCATTCTCTTCAGCATTCTCATGATCGGTTCGCTCGGCATCATCACTCCTCCCGCCTCCACGCTCACCGCGTACCTGTACGGCGAGAAGGAATGGCTCCCCGGCAACTGCGTCATGACCTACGGCATCCTGTACAGCCTCATCAACTGGGTTGTCGTCATGGTGCTCGGCTACGGTCTCGGTTCCATTCTGTTCTAATTCTTTCAGTGCATCCCTAAAAAAAGAGAGTTTCATTCATGATTCCCGCGTACATCAAAAAGTATCCCAAGCTGTTTGAACCGCTGACCATCCGCCGCGGCAGAACCGAATTCGTCTTCAACAACCGCGTCATGATGTCCCCCGTGGGCATCTGCGCCACCGGCGGCGGCGCGGACAACGGCCGCATCAACATCTTCGGCGTGGACTACTGGACCGGCATCATCCGCGGCGGATTCTCCTCCGTGTGCCTGCCCATGGAAATCCCCTCCAACGGCAGCCATGAAGGCGTGTTCGACCTGAATCCCAAGAAGTGCAACTACATGAACATGCACCTTCTGCAGCGCTCGGTGCACGCCTACAACGGCAAGACCTTCGCCGAACTCATCCACGGCGGACGCTGCATGACCCGTCCCGACGTGCCGCTCATCGGCGCGAGCGACTCCGAATATCAGGGCCGCCACGTGAAGGGCATGGACGCCAAGGACATGCAGGACATCATCGACATGTGCGTGGACTTCGCCCATCAGGCCCGCCGCGCCGGATTTGACGGCATCATGATCCACTTCGCCCACGGCTGGCTGTTCCACGACTTCCTCTCCCCGCTCACCAACCACCGTACCGATGAGTTCGGCGGTTCCGTGGAAAACCGCTGCCGCTTCCCCATCATGGTGCTGAAGGCCGTGCGTGAAGTCATAGGCGACGACCTTCTCATCGAACTGCGCCTCACCGGCAACGACGAAATGGAAGGCGGCATCACCCCTGAAGACGCCGCTCAGCAGGTTCTGCTGCTCCAGGACTATGTGGACATGATCCACATCAGCTGCGGCACCCGCATCGACGTGACCAGCCGTCCGCGCATGACGCCCACGAGCTTCTTCCCCACCGAGCACAATGCCTACGCCAGCGAAATCGTGAAGAAGACCCCGGGCGTGCGCATCCCGATCGGCACCGTGGGCGCCATCGGCAACCCTGAACGCGCCGAAAAGCTGCTCGAAGACGGCAAGGCCGACTACGTGCTCATCGCCCGCGCGGCCATCGCCGACAATGAATGGGTGAAGAAGGTCAAGGAAGGACGCGAGGACGACATCCGTCCCTGCCTGCGCTGCAACATGTGCCTCGACCACGGCCGCAGAAAGTCCAAGATCAAGGGCAAGGAACTCGTCATGGCCTCCGAAGTGAGCTTCGACCGCATGTGCGCCGTGAACCCCCTTTCCATGCAGGCCGCTTCCAAGAAGATGTTCCCCGCCCCTGAACGCCGCAAGAAGGTCGTCGTGGTGGGCGGCGGCGTGGCCGGCATGAGCGCCGCCCTGAGCGCCGCCGAACGCGGCCATGAAGTCACCCTCTACGAAAAGACCGACAGACTCGGCGGCCAGGCCCTTCTGTCCGACGGTATGTGGTTCAAGAAGGAAATGAAGGCCTACCACGAGTGGCTCGAACGCCAGGTGCGCAAGAATCCCAACATCTTCGTGGTCATCAACACCGAAGCCACGCCTGAAATGATCTCCGACATCAACCCCGACGCCACCATCGTGGCCGTGGGCGCGAAGCAGATCGTTCCCCCCATTCCCGGCATCGAAAAGGCCACCATGGCCTTCGACGTGTTCGGCAACGAAGACAAGGTCGGCAAGAAGGTCGTCATCATCGGCGGCGGCGACATCGGCTGCGAACTCTCCATCCATCTGAGCGAGCGCGGCCATGACTGCACCGTGGTGGAACTCACCCACTTCCAGGCCGGCAACGCCGAACTGAGCATCCGCATGTCCATCCTCCAGTTCATGGAGAAGGACAACGTGACCACGCTGCTCGACACCAAAGCCACGGAAATCACCGATGAAGGCGTGTGGGTGGAAAACGAGGAGGGCAGAACGCTTCTTCCCGCCGACACCGTCATCGTCTGCGTGGGCACCACGCCTCTTCGCGAGGAACGCGACAGCTTCAGAAACGTTTCCTTCGACGTCATCAACATCGGCGACTGCAAGAAGGCTTCCAACATGCAGCACGCCATTGAAACCGGATTCGACGCGGGCCTCATCCTGTAGCCGGCACTCCCCCAATGTCCCGTAAGCCCGGCCGTCTTTTCTTGCTGAAGACGGCCGGGGAAGGTCTGACGCAGCAGACCTGAAACGCTCAAAAAAAACAGGAAGGCCCGCGCCCTACCAAGGAGATTATCCATGAAGCCCATTTATAAGGAAAAATATCCCCACCTCTTTGAACCCATGTACGTGGGCAAGAACAAGGTCCGCTTCAACAACCGCGTTCTGGTCGGCCCCATGGGTTCCGGCGCCACCGGCGGCGGCGAAGACAGCGACGGCCGCATCAACACCTTCGGCATCGACTTCTGGATGCGCTACATACAGGGAGGCTTCTCCTCCGTGGCCCTGCCCATGGAAGTGCCCATCGACGGCAGCCATGAACATATGTTCAACCTGAACCCCAAGACCTGCAACCAGATGAACTTCCAGCGCCTGCAGCGCGCCGTGCACGCCTTCAACGGCAAGACCTTCGCGGAATTTCTGCACGGCGGTCCCTACATGCGTGCTGGCTTCAAGAAGATTTCCGCCGACGACGAGCCGCATCTCGGCTCCGTGGCGGCCACGGTGGCAGACATGGAGGAAGTGGCCTCCCTGTTCGGCGAATACGCGCACTGGGCGCAGATCGCCAACTTCGACGGTCTGCTGCTGCACTACGGCCACGGCTGGCTGTTCAACTACTTCCTCTCTCCGCTCACCAACCACCGCACCGACGAGTTCGGCGGCTCCATTGAAAACCGCTGCCGCTTCCCGCTCATGGTCATCAAGGCCATCCGCGCCACCGTGGGCGACAGCATGCTCATCGAACTGCGCATGAACGGCAACGATGAGGCCGAAGGCGGCATCACGCCCGAAGAGTGCGCCGAACAGGTCAAGATCTTCGAACCCTACATCGACATGGTGCACATCACCTGCGGCCACCGTGTGGACGCCATGACCCGTCCCAAGCAGTGCCCCACCGGCTTCGACCGCACGGCCCACAACGCCTACGCGAGTGAAATCGTGAAGAAATCCGGCGTAAAGATTCCCGTGGGCACCATCGGCGGCATCTATTCCCCCGAGGTCGCCGAAGAAGTGCTGGCCAAGGGGCAGGCCGACTATGTGCTCATGAGCCGCTCCGCCATGGCCGACCCTGAAATCATCAAGAAGGCCAAGGAAGGCCGCGAGGACGACATCCGTCCCTGCCTGCGCTGCAACTACTGCATGGACCACGGCCGCCGCGTGGCCATTTCCAAGGATCTGCACCTGCTCGCCTACCCGAGCTACGACCGTCAGTGCATGGTCAACCCCCTGCAGTTCCAGAGCGCCCAGAAACTGCGCATTCCGCCGTCCGACCGCCAGAAGAAGGTCGCCGTGGTGGGCGGCGGCGTAGCCGGCATGGAAGCGGCCATAAGCTGCGCCATGAGAGGCCACACCGTAGTGCTCTACGAAAAGACCGACCGCCTCGGCGGACAGGCCCTTCTCTCCGATCCCATGTGGTTCAAGAAGGAAATGAAGCTGTTCCACGAATATCTGGAACGCCAGGTCAAGAAGCGTCCCTCCATCACCGTGGTCTACAACACCGAAGCCACCCCCGAAATCATCGATCAGAACGACTTCGACGCCGTCATCGTGGCCGTGGGCGCGGAACAGATCGTTCCCCGCATCCCCGGCGTGGAAAAGGCCACCATGTCCTTCGACGTGTTCGGTCATGAAGACAAGGTCGGCAAGAAGGTCGTCATCATCGGCGGCGGCGCCATCGGCGTGGAGCTCGGCATTCATCTGAACGGCCTCGGCCGCGAATGCACCGTGGTGGAAATGGGCGAATATATCGCTGCCAAGGCTCAGCTCACCGAACGCACCTCCTACCTGAACGCCATCAAGAAGTACGGCGTCAAGACCATGGTGAACGCCCGCTGCACCGAAATCACCGACAAGGGCGCGACCGTGGAAACGCCCGAAGGCTCGCAGTTCCTCGAAGCCGACACCGTCATCATCGCCGTGGGCACCAAGTCCCTCGTGGCGGAACGCGACAAGTTCATCGACACCGCCTTCGACGTCATCAACGTTGGCGACTGCGTCGAGGCTTCCAGCATCGTCCATGCCGTGCACACGGGCTTCGACGCCGGTCTCACTCTCTAACATCGTTTTTCCTGCGGCCTCCGCTTCCATTGCGTGCCGCAGAGAAACATGACAGAATAACAGGCTCCGTGAACTCCATCGTTCACGGGGCCTATTTTTTTCCGAAGAGACTGCCCATGGAAGACATGATACTCCGCGAGATCGTCGTTCTCTTTATTCTTTCCATCATTGTTGTGCTCGTCTGCCTGCGCTTCCGCCTGCCGTCCATCGTGGGCTTTCTGCTCACCGGCGTACTGTGCGGTCCCTCCGCCCTCGGGCTCATCCCGAGCCCCGAAGCCGTGGACACCATGGCCGACGTGGGCGTGGCGTTTCTCATGTTCTCCATAGGCATGGAGCTTTCCGGCAAGGAACTCGTAAGGCTCAAGAAGCCGCTCTTTCTGGGAGGTTCCTCCCAGGTGCTGCTCACCATGGCCTTCGTGTTTCTGCTCACCTTCTGGTGGAGCGGGCCGAGACTCGGCGTCGTGTACGGCTGCATGGTCACGCTTTCATCCACGGCCATCGTGCTCAGCATTCTGCAGCAGAAGGCGCTCACCGAATCGCCGCAGGGACAGGTATGCCTTGCCGTGCTCATTTTTCAGGATCTCGCCATCGTGCCCATGGTGCTCATATTCCCCCTGCTTGCCGGGGGGCTCGAGCTCGACACCAATTCCATGATCTTCGCCGTGGGCAAGGGCGTGCTCGTCATCGGCGCCATTCTTCTTTTCGGCAAGTATCTGCTGCACCGGCTCATGTTCAGCGTGGTGAGCACGCGCAGCCGTGAGCTCATGCTCATGACCACCCTGGGGCTCTGCCTCGCCGTTGCGCTCATCACCTCGTGGCTCGGCCTCTCCCTTGCGCTCGGCGCGTTCCTTGCCGGTCTCATGATGGCCGAATCGGAATACAGCCTGAACACCCTTGAAAGCATCATGCCCTTCAAGGAGGTGTTCTCGAGCATCTTCTTCATCTCCGTGGGCATGTTGCTCGACATTCGCTTCTTCCTCACGCATCTGCCCGTCATTTCGCTGTGCGCCGCGGCCATCATCATCGCAAAAATACTCATGGTCGTTCCCGCCGTGCGCGTGCTCAAATACTCCATGCGCACCGCCCTGCTTGCGGCCTTCAGCCTCGCACAGGTGGGCGAGTTCTCCTTCGTGCTGGCAAAGTCCGCCCTCGGCCTCGAGCTCATCAGCAACGACGCCTACCAGGTATTTCTCGCCTCCAGCATTCTGACCATGGTGCTCACTCCGCTGCTCATCGGCGTCGCTCCCAGGGTGACGGCAAGGATTCTGAAGCGTCCCGACATGCAGACGGCGGAAGCCGCCACGGACGACGGCTCCGAGCATGACGATGCGGAAAGTTCCGACGGCATCATCCGCGACGGCAGACTGCTCAAGGATCACCTCATCATCATAGGTTTCGGCATCGGCGGTCAGATCATGGCCCACGGCGCAAAAAGCTGCGGCATTCCCTACATCATCTCGGAAATGAATCCCACCACCGTGGAAAAATATCGTGCCACCGAGCCCATACGCCACGGCGACGCCTCCTTCCCTCTGGTGCTCGAGCATCTCGGTGCGTCCACGGCCCGGGCGCTCGCCATTCTCACTTCCGATCCTGCGGGCAGCCGGGCCATCATCGCCAACGCCCGGGCCATGAATCCGTCGCTGCACATCATCGTGCGCACGCGCTTTCTCGGCAATCTCAATTCCTACAAGGAAGTGGGCGCCAACGAGGTCATTCCCGAAGAGTTCGAGACCTCGCTGGAAGTGTTCGCACGCGTGCTGAATCACTACCTCGTGCCGCGTCAGACCATCGACCAGTACGTCTCCGCCATACGCCGCGAGAACTACGGCATGCAGCGCAGGCTCGGCATGGGCGGTTCCATCATGGACAGCCTGCCTGATCTCCAGCTCGTGGCCTACGCCGTGGAGGAAGGCTCTCCCCTCGCGGGCAGAACCATAGCCGAGGCCGCGCTGCGCAAGGAGCACGGCGTCACGGCGGCGGGGGTGCGCCGCGGCGACGTCATCAACAACAATCCCGACGCGCAGACGCAGCTTCTGGCAGGAGACATCGTCTACCTGCTGGCCACGCAGGAAGCTCTTGCCAAAGCCGCTCATCTCTTCCACACCGAAGGCAAGGAAGCGGCCTGATGACCGTCCGCCCCTCCTCCGGCACCGGCCTTGCCGCGCTCGATGACGACGGACGCCGAGAGTACTGGGCGGCGCTTGCCCTTCGCCACACCGCAGGTCTCGGCGCACGGGGCGCGCATCTGCTCGTTTCGCATTTCGACTCGGCCTACGATGCCGTGATGAACGTGCCCCGGTGGCCGGAAGCGGGTGTTCCCGCCCAGAAGGCGGAAGGCTATCTGAACAACGCCTGGCGTCTCAGGGCGCGCCCGGAATGGGAGGCCTCGCGCACGCTTCAGGCGTCCATCATCCTGTGGACCGACAAACGGTATCCA
Source organism: uncultured Mailhella sp. (assembly GCF_905187505.1). Classification (GTDB taxonomy): domain Bacteria; phylum Desulfobacterota; class Desulfovibrionia; order Desulfovibrionales; family Desulfovibrionaceae; genus Mailhella. The sequence goes on along the minus strand of NZ_CAJJIC010000018.1, from coordinate 23,195 downwards.
TCCCTGCTGAAGGAACTGCCCGACGCTCCCGTTCTGCTCTACGCCGTGGGAGACACGGCGCTTCTCGGCGCTCCCTGCGTTGCGGTGGTCGGCTCCAGAAACAGCTCTCCCGCCGCTCTCGACTTCACCGCGGTCGTGGCGGAAGAACTGTCTCTGGCCGGTGTGACCGTGGTCTCCGGCCTGGCCTTCGGCGTGGACGGATGCGCCCACAAGGCCGCCCTTTCCGGCCCGGGCCGCTCCATTGCCGTGCTGCCCGGAGGCGTGGACAAGGCCTTTCCCGCCGGACACCGGGAACTTTACGGGCGCATGGCCGAGCGCGGCCTTCTTGTCAGCGAAATGCCGCCCGGCTGGGTGCCCGGTCCCGGAGCCTTTCCCGTGCGCAACCGCATCATAAGCGGTCTCTCCCTCGGGGTTCTGGTCACGGAGGCCGTGCATGCGCGAAGCGGCAGCCTCATCACGGCGCACCTTGCGGCCGAACAGGGCAGAAACGTGTACGTACCTTCCCCGAATGCGCTTCGATCTCCCTGTCCGGAAGGCTCAAAAAAACTTCTTCTGGAAGGAGCGCGTCCCATCTTCCGCGCCGACGACATTCTCGCCGACCTTCTTCCGCACCTCAGAAGTGCCGCAGGACGGCCTTTTCCCGCTCCGCGCGCATCATCAAAAGCTCAAGCCGCGTTCTCTGAAACGCAGCCCGAACCGCCGCTTGAACAATGCCCGGACGCCCGGGAACAGATGAGGGAAAACGCCCTTTCCCGACACGCTCAGCCTTCCCCCTCCCCGGCCGTCACCACGGCAGGGGAGCTCTCCGCCGGAGAAGCGCCCGTCTCCGCGCCTTCCATAAGAGAAACAGGGGCGGATTCCAGGGCTTCCGTTGACGCCTCCGACACCCAAAAAGAAAAAAAACGGCCGCCCGCCTCCAGTCTCCCCCCGCTCACCGAAGAGGAAGAGACCATTCTCGCCCTGCTGAAAAACGGCCCGCTCACGCAGGATGAACTGCTCTATGCCGCACAGAAGGAAAGTCCTTCTTGGACGAGCGCCTCCGTGAGCGCCGTGCTCATGATTCTGGAAGTGAAAAGGCTGGCGCGCCGTCTTACCGATACCCGCTACGAGGCCAGAACATGAGCCGACTTTCCGACATCACCGCCGCCCTGCCCGTTCCCGCCGCCACCTTCCTGGCGTGGATGGAATTTCAGAAGGGCGCGTCCGAAGCCACGGTGGAGGCCTATGCCGTGGACATTCTGGAATTTGAGACCTACCTGCGCGGCATGGGAGCCTCGCTGGAGAAGCCGTCCGAAATCACGAAGTCGATGGTTCAGGGATTTTCCGCCTCGCTGTTTCGTCAGGGCATGGCCCGCTCGTCCATGGCACGCAAGCTCTCGGCGCTGCGCTCCCTGTTCCGCCATCTTCTGCGCCTGCACAAGATAGATTCGGACCCCTGCGCCGGCGTGCGCAACCCCAAGCAGGATCAGCGACATCCCGCCATGCTCAACGTGGATCAGGTGTTCAGCCTTCTGGATGAAAAGCCGGAGGAAAAAAGCGCGCCTCCGTCCTCATCGACCCCGGCGAACGCGGACGAAACATTCCGTCTCAGGGACATGGCCCTTCTGGAACTGCTCTACGGCTCGGGCCTGCGCATTTCCGAAGCCCTCGGACTGGACGTGAACGACGTCCGTCCCGAAAGCGGGCACGTCCAGGTCATGGGCAAGGGAAGCAAGGAGCGCATCGTCCCGCTCAGCGACACCTGCAGGGACGCACTCTCCCGCTGGCTTGCCGTCAGAGACCGCGTGCCTCCCGTTCACGGAGAAAGAGCCGCCTTTCTCGGACGGCGCGGCAAAAGGCTCGACCGGCGTCAGGCCGCGCGCATTCTGGAGGAACGGGCCGCGGAAGCAGGCATTCCGCAGCACATCTCCCCGCACGATCTGCGCCACTCCTTTGCCACGCACCTTCTGGAAGGCGGCGCGGATCTGCGCGCCGTTCAGGAGCTGCTCGGCCACAGCCGCATATCCACCACGCAGCGCTACACGCACCTCAATCTCGACGCCCTCACGCGCATTTACGATGCCGCGCATCCTCTGGCGCAGAAAAGCGAAAAAAAATCGTAAGGCAGAATCCCCGGAGCCGAACGGACGTGCCGCCTGCCGGACACGGCTCGGGAATCTCCCCTCTCCGCGGCGCTCCCGCCGGAAAGCCCTCCCTTTTACCCATTGCGCGCGAAGCAAAGAAAGGGTAAACTCTCTTGTCTTTTCTTTTTACGGGTGGTGCACGCATGTCTGAACATCTCCTTCTTGCCGACATCGGCAATACCTGCATCAAGATAGTCTTTGCCCGCCCCGACGCGCTGGAAGCCTCCTATTCGCTGCCCACGAAGGCGCAGCACACGGCAGACAGCCTCGGCCTTTCCCTGCTCCAGCTTCTGGCACTGCGCGGCCTTGCGGCGGAAGAAATCACCGCATGTCTCGTCTGCTCCGTGGTGCCCGACGTGAGCACGCTTCTTCACGAAGCCATGCAGAAATACCTCGGAAAAGTTCCTCTCACCTTCCCCGGCGACTTCGACATCGACCTTGTGAACGGCTACGACCAGCCGCAGGAGGTGGGAGCGGACCGGCTTCTGGCGGCCTTTGCGGCCAGAAAGCTCTTTGCCGACGCACCGTCCATCATTTCCGTGGATTTCGGAACAGCGACCACGTTCGACTGCGTATCCGGCAACACCTACCTTGGAGGACTCATCTGTCCCGGTCTTTTTTCCTCCCGCAACGCGCTTGCCTCGGGCACGGCCAAGCTTCCGCGCATTTCCCTGGAAATGACGGACTCCTCCGTGCGCATAGGAAAAAACACCATCACAAGCATGAACCACGGCTTTCTCTTCGGCTTCGCCGCCATGACGGAAGGCCTGTGCGAGCGCCTCAAGGCTCAGCTGCCCGGCACCACGCTCGTCGTGGGCACGGGCGGCGCGGCGCATGATCTTTCCAGAATATGCCGCGCCTTTGACATCATAAGACCCGATCTTATTCTTGAAGGGCTCCGGCTTCTCTGGAACCGACGCGTCCCATCCTAGCATTCTGTTCTCTTACCCGGACCCTGTCCGGCATATTCCAAGGAGTTTCCTCAATGAACAACAGCACCATCACTTCCGTATGGGCCCGCGAGATTCTCGACTCCCGCGGCAATCCTACCGTTGAAGTGGAAGTCGGTCTGGAATCCGGCCACGTCGGCCGCGCCGCCGTTCCTTCCGGCGCCTCCACCGGCAGCCGCGAAGCCCTCGAGCTGCGCGACGGCGACAAGGGCCGCTACAAGGGCAAGGGCGTGACCCGCGCCGTGGAACACGTGAACGGTGAAATCGCCGAAGCCGTGGTCGGCCTCGACGCCCTGCGTCAGGTGCAGGTGGACAACACCCTCATCGACCTCGACGGCACCGAAAACAAGTCCCGCCTCGGCGCCAACGCCATGCTCGGCGTGTCCCTCGCCACGGCCCGCGCCGCTGCCGAATATCTCGGCCTGCCCCTGTATCAGTACCTCGGCGGCGTGAACGCCAAGATCATGCCCTCCCCCATGATGAACGTCATCAACGGCGGCGCGCATGCTCCCAACAATCTGGACATCCAGGAATTCATGATCATGCCCGTGGGCGCCAAGACCTTTGCCGACGCCCTGCGCATCGGCGCCGAAGTCTTCCACACCCTGAAGGGCATTCTGGCCAAGGACGGCCACGTGACCTCCGTGGGTGACGAAGGCGGCTTCGCCCCCAACCTGAAGAGCCACGACGAAGCCTTCAGCTACCTCATCAAGGCCATTGAAGCCGCCGGCTACATTCCCGGCGCGGAAGTGGCCCTCGGCATCGACGCCGCTTCTTCCGAATTCTACAAGGACGGCAAGTACGTCATCGCCGGCGAAGGCCTCGAACTCACCAGCGAACAGATGGTGGACTGGCTCGAAGACTTCACGAAGCGCTATCCGCTCATTTCCATTGAAGACGGCATGGCCGAAAACGACCGCGAAGGCTGGAAGCTGCTCACCGACCGCCTCGGCGACCACATCCAGCTCGTCGGCGACGACCTGTTCGTGACCAACCCCGACATTCTGGCCGAAGGCATTGAAGACGGTCTTGCCAACGCCGTGCTCATCAAGGTGAACCAGATCGGCACGCTCACCGAGACCCTCGACACCATCGAAATCGCCAAGAACGCCGGCTACGCCACCATCGTGTCCCACCGTTCCGGCGAAACCGAAGACACCTTCATCGCCGATCTGGCCGTAGGCACCAACTCCGGCCAGATCAAGACCGGTTCCGCCAGCCGTTCCGACCGCATCGCCAAGTACAACCAGCTCCTCCGCATCGAGGAAGAGCTCGGCGACGTCAGCTTCTTCTTCGGCCCCATCCTTGCCGACAACTACGGACTCACCCAGTCCGACGAAGACGCTGAATAAGCATCCCGCGGGGAGGCATGCCTCCCCGCACCTTTTCCACGGCCCGGCATTCCCGGGCCTTTTTCAGCCGCTTTCGCGGCCCCTTCCGCCGCAAGCGCTTGCCATGCGGCATGAGGAACATCGTCATGAGCAGACTGCTGCGTATCCTGTTCTGTGCCTTTCTCGCCCTCGGCCTTTTCGCTCAGGAATCCTTAGCCGCCGACATCTCCGCCGCGATGAACAAGATGCAGGCCGCCTACGCCGACATGCAGAGCTTCCGCGCGAACTTCACGCAGCAGCTTCTGCAGCGGGAAAGCGGCGTCGTGGAAAAGAGAAGCGGCGTGATCCTCTTCAAAAAGCCCCTTCTGGTGCGCTGGGAGACCGCAGCGCCCCATGCCGAGCTTCTCATGGTCACGGACAAGGAAATCTGGAACTACCTTCCCGACGAAGAGCTCGCCTACCGCTACTCCCGCGCCCTTGCCGAAGACTCGCGCTCCCTCATTCAGGTCATCACCGGTCAGAGCGCCCTTTCCCGCGACTTCGACGTGGAATCCGCCCAGGCTCCGGAAGACGGCAAGCTCATTCATCTGCTGCTCTATCCCAAGGAACCCACCACGGAGCTCACCGAAGCCCAGCTGTGGCTTGATCCCTCCACGTTTCTCATCCGTCGCGCCATGGTCATGGACTTCTACGGCAACACCAACACCATCGAGCTTACGGATCTTGCGCCCGATGCGAAAACCTCCGCAAAGGACTTCCAGTTCACGCCTCCCAGAGGCACGGAAGTGGAAGATCACGTGGAAGCCCAGCACCCCGTGTCGCGGCCGCTTCTGAACTAGCCGCAATCGCGATCCCGCAACGGACAGACCAGAGACGCCCGCCGTTCCGACGAGACGCGTTCTTCCTTCCCGCTTCCCGGGCCAGAGAAGCGGGAGAAAAAAGAACGCGCGACGCATCGCGCAACAACGGAAAACGTCTTTATTTTCTTCAATCATTTCAGGGAAAAAATCGTATCGCGGCGACACGGGCGCACGCCCTCGCCGGGACTGGACTATCCTGATAATTAAAGGTACATAGACTTCTCGCATGGAACAGCAGCACGGCATACTGGTACTGGACAAGCCCAAAGGACTCAGCTCCGCACAGGCCATCTCCCGCATCAAGAGACTCGGGCAGAAAAAAATCGGTCATGCGGGTACTCTCGACCCCATGGCGACCGGCGTGCTGCTCGTGCTGCTCGGCAACGCCACCAAGCTTTCCGGCTATCTCATGGAAGGCGGGGTGAAGACCTACGGCGGCACGCTGCGCCTCGGCGTGACCACCGACACGTGGGATGCCGAAGGATCCGTGGTTTCCGAAACGGCTCTGAGCGGGGAAGACCTTGCTCCGGGCTCCGAACTTGAACAGGCCGCACGACGCGAAGTGACGGCCTGGCTGGATGTGACGGAACAGCCCGTTCCGCCCTATTCCGCCGCAAAGCACCAGGGACAGCCCTTATACAAGCTGGCCCGTGCCGGCAAGGAAGTGCCGGTCAAGGTGAAAAGCATACATGTTTCGCACGCCTCTGTTCAATGGGTGAACATGCCGGACGTGCGATTCCGGGTAACGTGCAGTTCCGGTTCCTACATACGGTCCCTGGCCCACAGCTTGGGGATTCGACTTGGGTGCGGAGCCATGCTCACGGAACTGACCCGGGAATACAGCCACCCGTTTGGCCTGGAGGTCGCCCACACGCTGGACGAAATCCTTGCCGAGCCCGAAAGGCTGCCGGAATGGATCATGCCCATCAGCGCCGCCCTGCCCGGCTGGAAAAACATTTCCGTCGGAAAAATGCAGGAAGCGAACCTGAAAAACGGCATGCCCGTTCCCCATCTGCCGGAATTCGGAACCTTCGAATCCGGCGAACGCGCCCTCATGCTGGCGCAGGATGGCTCGCCTCTGGCTCTGGCAGAAGCCCGTATGGACAGGGATCGCCCTGTCTGGGCAGTGCTTCGGGGGCTTTTTACCCACTAACCTCTGGCAGATGCCAGAGAGGAGGATACCGCTGTGGCTATGGATTCCGCTCAGAAGCAGGCCGTTATCGCCCAGTTCGCCAAGCACGAAGGCGACACCGGCTCCGCTGAAGTTCAGATCGCCCTTCTTACCGCCCGCATCAACGGTCTTGCCGACCACTTCAAGGCCAACAAGAAGGACTTCCACTCCCGCACCGGCCTGCTCAAGCTGGTCGGCCAGCGTCGCAAGATGCTGAACTACCTGAAGAAGACCGACATTCAGAGCTATCGTGCCCTGATCGAAAAGCTCGGTCTGCGCAAGTAGTCGGAAAACGATCCGGAAACAAGGGGGAGCGGGAGAAATTCCGCTCCCCCATCCTGCATGAAAGGGGATTTTCCCCTCAACCTCAACGCGAGGAAGGAGCATCCGCGAACAGAGGCGAAACTTTCGTCTTTCTTCACGGAGTCTCCTTCCAGGAGTAACCATATGGGTCTGCTCAACAGCACTCGTGTGTCCGCCACCGTGGGCGGCAAGGAAATCATTCTGGAAACGGGCCGCGTGGCCCGTCAGGCCAACGGCGCCATCTGGATTCAGTGCGGCGGCACCGTGGCTCTCGTCACCGTCTGTGAAGCCCAGCTCGAAACGCCCAAGGACTTCTTCCCCCTCACCGTGGAATATGCCGAACGCATGTACGCCGCCGGCCGCATTCCCGGCAACTTCTTCCGCCGCGAAATAGGCCGTCCGAGCGACCACGAAACCCTCGTGGCCCGTCTCATCGACCGCCCCATCCGTCCGCTCTTCCCCAAGGGCTACGGCAATGAAGTGCAGGTGCTCGCCACCGTCATTTCCGCCGACGGAGAAAACGATCCCGACGTGCTCTGCATCACCGCCGCTTCCGCGGCCACCTGCATTTCCAACATTCCCTTCGCGGGCCCCGTGGCCGGCGCCCGTCTCGGCCGCGTCGACGGTCAGTTCGTGCTGAACCCCACCAATGAAGAGCTCAAGCGCTCCGACATGGACATCGTGCTTGCCGCTTCCCGCGACGCCGTGGTCATGGTGGAAGGCGAAGCCAAGCTCGTCAAGGAACAGGACCTCATCGACGGCCTGAACTGGGCCCACAAGGCCATTCAGCCCCTCATCGACGCTCAGGAAGAGCTCGTGAAGCTGGCCGGCAAGCCCAAGACCGAATTCACGCCCAAGCAGGACGACCCCGAGCTGTTCGCCTATGTGGAAGAGCTCGCCATCAAGTCCGGCATGGAAGACGCCCTCCGCACGCCCGACAAGCTGCTCAGAAAGGACGCCCGCAAGGCCGTCAAGGACAAGGTGAAGGCCCTCATGGCCACCGACGAACGCTATGCCGACGATCCCGTCGCCCAGGCCGCCATCGGCGAAGTGCTCGAGCACCTTGAAAAGAAGCTCGTGCGTCAGAGAGTCATCAACGAAGGCACCCGCATCGACAACCGCGACACCAAGACCGTGCGTCCCATCGAAATCGAGACCTCTGTGCTGCCCCGTGCCCACGGTTCCGTCATCTTCGCCCGCGGCGAAACCAAGACCATTGCCGTCACCACCCTGGGCAGCACGTCCGATGAACAGAAGGTCGATACCCTGAACGGCGACGAAACCAAGCGCTTCATGCTGCACTACAACTTCCCGCCCTTCACCGTGGGCGAAGTGAAGTCCGTGCGCGTGTCCCGCCGCGAAATCGGTCACGGTCACCTTGCCGAACGCGCCCTCAAGGCTGTTCTGCCTTCTCCTGAAAGCTTCCCCTACACCATCCGCGTGGTGTCCGACACCGTGGAATCCAACGGCTCGTCCTCCATGGCCGCCGTGTGCGGCGGCTGCCTGTCCCTCATGGATGCGGGCGTGCCGATCAGCGCTCCCGTGGCCGGCGTGGCCATGGGCCTCATCAAGGACGGCGACAGCTACACCGTGCTCACCGACATTCTCGGCGACGAAGACGCCCTCGGCGACATGGACTTCAAGATCGCCGGCACCGCCGAAGGCATCAGCGCCATTCAGATGGACATCAAGATCAACGGTCTGCCCACCGAAGTCATGGCCCGCGCCATGGAACAGGCCCGCGTGGCCCGTCTGCACATCCTCGACGTCATGGCCAAGGCCATGCCCGCCGTGCGCGAACTCTCTCCCTACGCTCCCCAGCATGAGGAAGTGTTCGTGAATCCCGAGATCATCCGCATGATCATCGGCCCCGGCGGCAAGAACATCAAGGCCATCACCAGCGCCACCGGTGCCGCCATCGACATCGAGGATTCCGGCCGCATCACCATCTTCGCCCCCACGCAGAAGTCCATGCAGGCCGCCAAGGAAATGGTGCTCTACTACGATCAGCACGCCGAACTCGGCAAGAACTACAACGCCAAGGTCAAGCGCATCCTTGAAATCGGCGCCATCGTGGAAATTCTGCCCAATCTCGAAGCTCTGGTGCACATCTCCCAGCTCGACACCAACCGCGTGGAAAAGACCGAAGACGTGGCCCACCTCGGCGAAGACATGGTGGTCAAGGTCATCGAAATCAACGGCGACCGCATCCGTGCCAGCCGCAAGGCCGTGCTGCTCGAGGAACAGGGCATTGAATGGAAGCCCGAAGACACCGCCCGTCCCGCCCGCCGTGAACGCAACGACGGCGAACGGCGCGAGCGTCGTGGCGAACGCCGCGGCGAACGTCGCGAACGCCGCGAACACAAGGAAGACTAAAGACGTACGGAGGAGCTGCGCTCCTCCCGCGTTTTCGTAAAGAGAAAGCCGCCGTCCTTCTAAGGACGGCGGCTTTCTCTGTCCTGCGGCAAAGCGAATAGATCATCCTGCCGGCAGCCCACGGTTCAGGCCGTGAACGCGCAGGAGCCGCGTACCCTGACTACTTCAGCCTTTCCGCTATTTTTCTCTGAAGATCCTTGTCTTCTCCGGGCTGCATCATGCGCTCGGGACTCAGCACGTAGTCGATTTCCTCACCGGTCATGAACCCGTGCCGTATGACCAGATCATACATGGCCTCGCCCGAGGACAGGGCCTCGCGTGCAATTTCCGCAGAGCGTTCATAGCCTATGTACGGGGCGAGCGCCGTCACCACGCCTACGGCGTTGCGCATGAGCGAGGCGCAGTGTTCCCGGTTGGCCGTAATGCCGTCCACGCACAAGTCCCGCAGAATATGACAGGCGTTGCCGAGATGCTTCAAGGACGCGAACAGCGTATAGGCTATGACGGGTTCCATGGCGTTGAGTTCCAGCTGACCGGCCTCGGCGGCCATGGAAATGGTCACGTCCTTGCCTATGACGTCGAAACAGACCTGATTCACCACCTCGGGAATGACCGGATTCACCTTGCCGGGCATGATGGAGGAACCAGGCTGACGCGGCGGCAGATTGATTTCGTTCAGGCCGCAGCAGGGCCCGGAAGAAAGCAGACGCAGATCGTTGCATATTTTGGAAAGCTTGACCACAAACCGTTTGAGAAGACCGGAAATCTGCACATAGGCGCAGCAGTCCGACGTGGCCTCCACCAGATTTTCCGCCATGAACAGCGGCAGGCCTGAAATTTCCCTGAGCCGACGCGTCACCAGCGCGGCGTAGCCTTCCGGCGTGTTGATGCCGGTGCCTATGGCCGTGGCGCCCATGCTGATGTCGCAGATCTGCTCGCGCCCTTCTCCTATGCGGCGTATGTCCTCGCCTATGGTGGTGGACCAGGCGGAAAACTCCATGCCCAGCGTCATGGGCACGGCGTCCTGCAGCTGCGTTCTGCCCATCTTCATCACGTCCCGGAATTCCTCGGCCTTGGCCGCAAACCCCTTCCTGAGATATTCCATGTCGCCCATGAAATCCGTGAGCGTGGTATACAGCGCCAGGCGAATGGCCGTGGGATACACGTCGTTGGTGGACTGCGAACAGTTCACGTGATTGTTGGGATGGCAGTACTGATACTCGCCCCTGCGATGCCCCATGAGCTCCAAAGCCACGTTGGCTATGACCTCGTTGGCGTTCATGTTGCACGAAGTGCCCGCGCCTCCCTGATATACGTCGATCGGAAACTGATCATTGTATTCTCCGGCAATCACCTTGTCGCAGGCAAGACAGATGAAACGTCCCGTGCTCTCCGGCAGAACGCCGAGTTCCATGTTGGCCATGGCCGCAGCCTTCTTCACGTAGCCGAGCGCCTGAATGAAGCGGGGCATGGTGGCTATGGTCGTGCCGGAAATGCGGAAATTCTCCAGCGCCCGGCTGGTCTGTATGCCGTAGTACACGTCGGCGGGAATTTCCAGCTCGCCGAGAAAGTCATGTTCTCTGCGCGTCGCGCTCATCGTTCTCTCCTTTCATGCCTTTCGTCCTTCACTGGGCGGCACCAAGAGCCCGCCCAGTGAAAACGTTTTCGATACGGACAACATTGTTCAATCTTGACAGCCGGCTGCATTGTCGAAGTCAACCGGGTCGGGCCGGCGTTTCCCTGTTTCTGAAAACGTGGCCGACACCCTAGCACAGCCTGTGTCTGCGGGGAAGAGCCCCGCACGCCGGCAAGTCCCCTCCGTGACTGTGCCCCTTGCTAAAAAAAATTCTCCCCTTGCTCAGGGGCCCGGCGCATAAAAAAGGGACGGATCGCCTTTCTGTGAAAGCGCCGTCCCTTTTCCCGCAAACATGCGTGCGTCACAATGAGCCGTCACACGGCTGCCTGTCTAGCTGAGCAGTCTTGCCCTCCACGCCTCGACGGTGTTCACAAGAAGCTGGGAAATGGTCATGGGACCTATGCCGCCGGGCACGGGAGTAATGGCGGAAGCCAGAGGAGCCACGTTCTCATAGTCCACGTCGCCGCAGAGCTTTCCGTCTTCGCCGCGGTTGATGCCCACGTCGATGATGACGGCGCCCTTCTTCACCATGTCGGCGGTGATGAAGCGCGGCCTGCCGAGCGCGGCGACGATGACGTCGGCCTCGCGGCAGATGGCGGCAAGATCGGGCGTGCGGGAATGACACATGGTCACGGTGGCGTTGCGGTCACGGCTGCCGAGCATGAGGGAAACGGGTCTGCCCACAAGATTGCTGCGGCCTATGACCACGGCCCGTTTGCCGCTCACGGAAATATTGTAGTGATCAAGAAGTGCCAGTATGCCCGCCGGAGTGCAGGGACGAAGCCCGGGCACGTTCATGGCCACACGGCCCTGATTCACGGCCGTAAGGCCGTCCACGTCCTTTTCCGGGCTGATGGCGTCGATGCACGGCCGGGCGTCCAGGCCGTCCGGCAGGGGAAGCTGAAGAAGAATGCCGTCCACGGCGGGATCGGCGTTAAGCTCGGCAATGAGGTCTTCCAGCTCTTTCTGAAGAATGGACGCAGGCCGTCTGTAGGAACGCGTTTCCATGCCCGCATCCGCACAGGCCTTTTCCTTGTTGCGCACATAGACCTGCGATGCCGGGTCCTCGCCCACCAGGATGACCGCCAGACAGGGCACGCGTCCGGCCTTTTCCCTGTCCCTTGCAATGTCCTCGCGCAGGGCGGCGCGTATGGATGCCGCAGTAGCCTTACCGTCGAGTATCGTCGTCATGGCAGTTTCTCCTTTCCGGCCTTGCCGGAATCATGAATTACGCAATCTGCGGGCCTATCCGCGGCCCGACGTCGGAACGCCGCGGCAGTCGCCCTTCCTTCGTCAAAAGCCGGAAAACTCCGTTCCGGGACGCTCAGCGATGTACCACGCTGCGCGGACGAGTGCCGTCGGCCTGACTGAGCAGCCCGTCCTTTTCCATCTGTTCCACGAAGCGGGCCGCACGGTTGAAGCCTATGCGGAAACGCCGCTGAAGAAGAGAAATGGAAACCTTGCCGTTGTCCAGAACGAACTGGACGGCCTCGGCGTAGATGGGATCGTCCACGATCTCGTTGCCCCGGGAAGCGGGCTGTCCAAAATCTTCAGAGTCGTCCGAGTCGTCGTTGCCGAAGGCCGCGAAGTCCACCTTGTAGTTCGGCTGCTGCTGCTTTTTCCAGAATTCCACCACGGCGGACACTTCCTCATCGCTCACGAAGGCGCCGTGCAGACGCTGAAGCATTCCTCCATTGGGCTTGAAGAGCATGTCGCCCATGCCGAGCAGCTTTTCCGCTCCTGCGCCGTCGATGATGGTGCGCGAATCCTGACCGCTCGTCACCTTGAAGGCGATGCGGCAGGGGAAGTTGGCCTTGATGAGACCCGTGACCACGTCCACGCTGGGTCGCTGCGTAGCGATGATGAGATGGATGCCCGCGGCTCTGGCAAGCTGGGCCAGGCGCACTATGCTGCCTTCCACTTCCTTGCGCTTCACCATCATGAGGTCGGCAAGCTCATCCACGATGATGACGAGGAACGGCATATTGGACAAATCTTCCGGCTCGCCGGTCTCCTCGTCCACGGGCACGGGACCGCCGGCCTCCACGCCGGCACGCAGCCGGGCCTGACGGTCGTTGTAGCCGGTGATGTTGCGCACCTTGACCTTGGAGAACAGCGAAAGACGCCTGTTCATCTCCTCGATGGCCCAGAGCAGCGCGTTCTTGGTAAGATCCATGTCCGTGACCACGGGATGGACGAGGTGGGGAAGGTCGGCGTACATGGAAAGTTCCACGCGCTTGGGGTCCACCAGAATCATCTGCACTTCATCCGGCCTTGCCCGGTACAGAAGGCTGAGAATGATGGCGTTCAGGCACACGCTCTTGCCCGCGCCGGTCGCGCCTGCCACCAGAAGATGCGGCATTTTTGCGAGGTCGGCGGAAACGGGATGACCGCCGGTATCCTTGCCGAGCGCCACGGTAAGAAGCGATCTGGCCTGTCGGAAGTTCTCGTTTTCCACGATTTCACGAAAATGCACGGTGGTGCGCTTTTCGTTGGGCACTTCCACGCCCACGGTGTCGGTGCCGGGAACGGGAGCCTGCATGCGCACGGACACGGCCTTGAGCGACATGGCCAGATCGTTGGCCAGGCTGGTGATGCGCGTGGCCTTGACGCCGGGAGCCGGGCGCACCTCGAACATTGTGACCACGGGGCCGGGCGTGATGCGGGCAAGGGTGGCGTTCACGTTGAAATTCTTGAGGCAGGTGATGAGCGCATTGCCCTGTCTGGCCAGCGTCATTTCATCGGGCCGGTTGGCCTTCTCGTCCTCGGGCAGGGGAGAGAGCAGGTCAAGAGGCGGAAGCATGAGTTCCCTGCGCTGCGGCAGCACGGGGGCAGGAGCGACGGGCGCTGCGGCAGCCTCAATTTCCTTCTGCTCGGCCATGGCACCGGCCACGGCGGTGTTCACGGAGGCATAGGCCGCGTCTTTGTGCTCCGCCGCAGAAGAAGAGAAGGAGGATACGGGGCGGGACATGATTACCGGGGCGGCCTTAGCAGGTTCGCTCTGCGGCACGGGAGCCTGAACGAAAGCGGCGGCCGGAACCGGCTGCACGGGCTGAACAGGCTGCGCCGCCACGGGAGTGGCCAGCACCACGGCGGGAAAATCCTCCGCAGATACCGCGGGAGCCGCGGCGGAAAGCGCTGCCAGAGCCGAAGGCGGCAGATCATCTTCCGCCTCGTCGGCGGGAACTTCCACCTCGTTCTGCACCGACGGAGCCGGCACAGAGGAGGCAGGTTCCGCAGCGGGAGCGACGGCGGCGGACGCCGAAGGCGAAGCAACGGAAGAACTCATGATAACGGGCGCGGCGGAAGGTTCAAAAGACGAGGGCTGAGCAAGTTCGGGAGCAGGCGCATCGACGGGCTCCTCGAGCTCAAGAATGAACTCCTCTTCCTGCGCGGACACGGGAGCGGAGCTCACGCCCGCATTCTGAACCGGAATCCGACCGGAGGTCTCTTCTCCGACAATGATTGCAGCCGGAGCCGCGGCCGGAGCAGAAGAGCCGGAACGCAGGTCATCCCCGACAGAAGCCCCACCACGGCTTTCGGAGACCTGGGGGCGCTCCACCAGACGCAGAAGATCGCTCAGATCCTCGTCCCTGATGCCGGAATCCTCCTGCGCCTGTTCGGGAACCGGGACATTCTTCGGTTCGGGCCTCAATTCCGGCATCTTTATTTCCAACACGGGTGCAGGCGAAACGGCCTCTTCCGCATCCTTTCTTCTGCCGAACACGATGTCGAGCACCGCACGGGGACGGACGTTGCCGGAGTGCCGCCTTCCCCAGCCGGCGGCAAGCCCGGACAGGCGTGAAAAGGCCTTCGGAAGATGCGGCACGGGCAAGTCGTACGTGGTGCCGAAGGAAGGAATCTTCTTCATCACCCAGGCGAAGGACGCCGCAAGAAGCGTAAGCCACGATATGCTGAAGGAAAGCTCCATGGCTATGAGGAACACGAAGAACCACAGCAGGAACGACCCCAGGGGGCTGAAGAAAAGATAGGAAAACGCGGACAGCCACTGACCGCCGAGCCCTCCGCCGTGAATGCCGTGCACCGAGAAGTCAAAGGTGCTCGCGGCGACGAGCACGCAGGAAAAAAGCATGAGATAGCCCAGCCAGCGGTACCACTTGAGCACCAGCCAGCGGGACACGAGTCCTGCGCCCACGGCCAGGAAGAAAATGACCCAGAGGAAGGATGCGATGCCGAAGCAGTCCACCAGAAAGCCCGCCAGATAGGAACCGAACAGCCCCGCGGAATTCTGCACGGCGGAGGCGTCCATGCTGACGGCCTGATTGAAGGTGGGGTCACCGGCGTGGTAGCTCCAGAGACTGAGCAGCATGAGCAGACCGCAGAAGAGAAAGAGCAGTCCGAGCAGTTCGCGTACCAGTCTGTGTCCGTACATTGATGATCCCCTTCACGCTTGAGTGAACCGTTCCGAAAAGGCTTCGGATGGCGTTTTTCTCCCGAAAAACGAAAGCGCTGCCGGAAGGGCGCGAAACGTCCTGCCGACAGCGCGAAAGGAAAGAGTGCGAATTAATCGCGGCCGAGATATTCGCGGGTACGGGTATCGACCTTGACGCGGTCGCCTTCGTTCACGAAAATCGGCACCTGAATGGTCACGCCGGTTTCCAGGGTGGCGGGCTTGGTCACGTTGGAAACGGTGTCGCCCTTCACGCCGGGTTCGGTCTTCACCACGGTCATGACGAGGCTCACGGGCACTTCGATGTCGATGGGCTGACCGTTGTAGAGCAGCACACGGCACTGCTGGGATTCCAGCAGCCAGTCGGCCTTGCCGTCGGTGTCGGACACGGGCAGGGAAATCTGCTCGTAGGTGGTCATGTCCATGAAGATGAGGTCGTCGCCTTCACGGTACAGGTACTGCATGTCGCGCTGTTCCATGTCGGGCTTGCCCACCTTTTCGCCGGAACGGAAGGTGTTGTCCACCACGCGGCCGTTCAGGATGTTGCGCAGCTTGGTGCGCACCATGGCGCCGCCCTTGCCGGGCTTGAAGTGCTGGAATTCAACGATTTCGTAGGGAGTGCCGTCGATCTCGATCTTCAGGCCGCGGCGAAAGTCAGTAGTGGAATACATGATGCCTCCAGGCAAAAATATGATTTTTTTGGTAAAAATTTCAAGGGGGGAACGTGACGGGTCCCGCCTTGCTCTCCTGAAAGGAGAAAATGCCCCACCTTGCGGAGCGCCCGCGGAATGTTTGCCTTTTCTGCCCAAGCAGGCTAATCTCGGCTCTTTCCGCAAAGCAAGATATATTGTCCGATTGAGGCTCACTTTGTCAACTCGGGAGGAGCGCCATGACCGACCCGTCCGCCGAAAAAAACAGATGTTCCGAACCCGTGCTGGAACTTCTGGCCACGCTCTACACGCTGGAGCAGCTGGAAGACGCTTCGCACGACATGCCGCAGATAGCGCTTGCCGGCCGCTCGAACGTGGGCAAGTCGTCTCTCATCAACGCCCTTGCCCGCAGGAAAAAGCTGGCCAAGGTGAGTTCCGAGCCGGGAAAGACCCGCTCGGTGAACCTGTTTCTGGTCCGGCCCGACGGCTTCTGCCTCACCGACCTGCCCGGCTACGGCTACGCAAGGCGCGGCCACGAGGAAAGAAGGAACTGGGCGGCGCTCATCCAGAAATATCTTGAGGAAACCCGCACCCTGCGCGCTCTTGCGCTCCTCATCGACTGCCGCATTCCCGTGCAGCAGTCCGACCGCATGATGGCCGAATTCGCCAGATCCCGAAAGCTGCCGGTGATCGCCGTGCTCACCAAGGCGGACAAGTGCACGCTCAAGGAGCGCTCTTCCCAGCAGAAGACCTGGGAAGCCATACTCGGCGGACAGAAGCCCGTGGTGGTTTCCGCAGTCACGAAGATGGGACTGGACGAGCTTTGGAAACGCCTGCGCGAAGCCGGAGCGCCCGACGCTGATTCTTCCCCTTCCGACGAAAACGACGCTCCCGCCGCAGACTGATCATCGCCATGCTCGATCTCTCCATTCTCAACGAAGCCCAGAAGCAGGCCGTCACCGCGCCGGAAGGCCCCATGCTCGTCATCGCAGGCGCAGGCTCCGGCAAGACCCGCACCATCGTCTACCGTCTGGCGTGGCTGGCCGAGCACGGTCTCGACCCGCATGCCATGCTGCTGCTCACCTTCACGCGCAAGGCCTCGCAGGAAATGCTGCACCGCGCAGCCGGCCTTCTGGATCATCAGCTTCTCGGCGTGCAGGGCGGCACCTTCCACAGCTTCGCCTTTTCCGTGCTCCGCCGCTTCAGTCCGGACTGGACGGGTGGCTCCCTCACCGTCATGGACACGTCCGACAGCACCGCCGCCATACAGACGTGCAAGGAAAACCTGAAAATCGGCAAGGGAGACCGCAGCTTTCCGCGCACGCAGGCCGTGCTCGGGCTGCTCAGCAAGGCGCGCAACAAGGAAATGGAACTCGAGGAAGTGCTTCGCCGTGAGGCACAGCACCTTCTGCCGCACGCCTCGGACCTTGTGGAACTCGGTGAAGCCTACCGCAAATACAAGCGCGAACACGCGCTCATGGACTACGACGATCTGCTCTTCGAGCTCGAACAGCTTTTCATCGACAAGCCGGACATCCTTCAGGCGCAGAAAATGCGTTTTTCCCAGATCATGGTGGACGAGTATCAGGACACCAACAAGGTACAGGCACGCCTTGTGCGCATGCTGGCCGGGGAAGAAGGCAACATCATGGCCGTGGGCGACGACGCGCAGTCCATCTACGCCTTCCGCGGCGCGACGGTGCACAACATTCTCGACTTCCCCAAGCTGTTTCACAACACGCGCATCATCCGGCTGGAAGAAAACTACCGCTCCGTGCAGCCCGTGCTCGACATCGCCAACTGTCTGCTCGCCAACACGACGGAAGGCTACCGCAAGCACCTTTTCTCCCGCCGTCCCGCCCCGTCGGAAGCCGCAGTCACCCTGTACCGCCCTCTCAGCGACCTTACGCAGGCCCAGCTTGCGGCAAGGCGCGTGGAAGAGCTGCTTGCCACGGTTCCGGCCCGGGAAATAGCCGTGCTCTTCCGTTCGGGATACCAGTCCTATCATCTGGAACTTGAGCTCAACAAGCGCGGCATAGGCTTCCGCAAGTACGGCGGCCTCCGCTACGCCGAAGCCGCCCACGTGAAGGACGTCATGGCCTTCGCCCGCCTGGTGAGCAACCCTCTGGACCTGCCTTCCTTCGACCGCATCGCCGCGCTTTCCCGGGGCATAGGACCGAAGACCTCGCGCAAGCTCTTTGCGCTCGCCGGAGGCGGCGACGAAGCGGCGCTCAAAAAGGCCTGCTCCCGCTGGCCGGACTTTCTGGAAAACATGGCACTCATCAACGAGCTGCGCATGACAGGTCCGCGCCCCGAAGAGGTGATAGGCCGCATACTCGAACACTACCGTCCCAAGATGGAGGAACTTTTTCCCGACGACTGGCCCCGCCGTCTTCAGGGACTTGAAGAAATGTCCACCATCGCCTCATCCTACGAGGATCTTCAGCTCTTCATTGCCGACATTTCGCTGGACAATCCCGAGGAAGCACCGGAAGAGGAAGACGGGGATCAGAAAATCACGCTGTCCACCGTGCATTCCGCCAAGGGACTGGAATGGTCGGCCGTGCTCATCATCGATCTTGTGGAAGACCGCTTTCCCTCCCGGCACGCGCTGGTGCGCCCCGAAGACTTTGAAGAGGAACGCCGTCTCATGTACGTGGCCTGCACGCGCGCCAAGGACACGCTCGATCTTTTCGTGCCGCTCAGCCTCTACAGCCGCAGCTCCGGGGGACAGGAACCGGCCTCGCCGAGTCCCTTCGTGCGCGAGCTGCCCTCGGACATTCTGGACGAAATCTATGAAAACTACGGCGGGGCGCTTACAAGACGCCGCATCAAGGAAGCGCCTCAGCCTGCTCCCGCCTTCGGCGGCTCCTCCCAGAACCGCCGCCGTTCCTGGCACTGGAACGAGGAAGGAGAAGAAGAGCCTTCCTTCAGCAGCCGCCGTAAACGGGAAGAAGACGACTGGCCGCCGCGCGACCGGGACTTCGAGCCCGTTCCCCGCTCGCGGGAAGATGCCGACGACGCCTACATGGCCGCGGTGCGCGACGCCGTAAGAAACGGCCGGACGCTGGACGAAGACCCGGATCAGAAACCCGCGAAAAAGAAACTCGGCTTCTGCCGCCACCGACTGTTCGGCCGCGGCAAGATCGTGGAGGAAATTCCGCCGGACAAATACCGGGTCAACTTTCCCGGACTCGGCCTGAAAATCATACTCGCCGATTATCTCACACTGGAGTAGAGGCATGAACATCGCCAGCGAAGACGACATCCTCGGCCTTCTGGGCCGTTTTTTCCCCGTCGATCATCCCTCGCTTCTGCTCGGCCGCGGCGATGACTGCGCCGTGCTGAAAGGAGGCGGGCCTCTCGCCGTGACCACCGACATCTTTGCCGAGGACACGCATTTTCGCAGACGCTACTTCACGCCCTTCGACATCGGCTTCAAGGCGGCGGCCGTCAACGTGAGCGACGTGGGCGCGGGCGGAGCCTCCCCTTCCGGACTTTCCATAGGGCTCACCCTGACGGGAAACGAGGATGAAGTCTGGCTTTCGGACTTCTGCGAGGGCATGAAGGCCGTGTGCGACAGATTTTCTCTCGCGCTTTCCGGCGGCGATCTCACCAGATCCCGCCTGATCAGCGTCTGCATCACGGCCTGGGGAGAGCTTCCGGAAGCCCTGCCGAGAGGTCTTCGCCGCGGCGCGGCCGGGGAAGGCGATATCATCTTTCTTGCCGGTTCCGCGGGACTTGCACGCCTCGGCCTCACGCGTCTTGAAGCCGCACGCAGCGCCGAAGAAACCGAACAGATAAAAAAAGACTGGCCGAAGGCCTGTGCGGCGCATCTCAGGCCCGAGCCCCTGGCCTTCGACGGCATGGCCCTGGCCCGCTTTGCCGTCGAACACGACGCCGGAGATTGCATCGGTCTCATGGACGTTTCCGACGGACTCGCCCGGGACCTTCCCCGCCTTCTGGCAAGCCGCAAAACCGGACTCGGCGCGGACATCATCCTTCCCCGGGATGCGCTTGATGAAGAAATTCTGCGCCATGCGGAAGAAACGGGCGTGGACGCTCCCTCCTTCGCCTTTGACGGAGGAGAGGACTATGCCCTTGTCGGCACCTGCCCGGAAGAACTGTGGCCGGCGCTCGCGCAGACGCCTTCCTCTCCCTGCCGCGTGCTCGGACGGGTGAGGAAGGGAGAAATCACCCTCAACGGAAACAGACCGTCCTCGGCGGGATTCGACCATTTCTCCCGCTGATCCGGAGCGTCTTCATACAGGCTTCACACTGACCTTCTATCATCAGCCGGTCAGTCAGATTACCGTGCATGCCGGACGAGCCGGCCAGAACAAGTGAGGAACCCATGGAAAAGACCGTAAATGCCACCAAGCACATCGCCCTCATCGCCCACGACAACATGAAGGAAAGCCTTATCGAGTGGTGTGCCGAACACAGTCAGATTCTCGCCCGGCATTTTCTCTGCGGCACCGGAACCACGGCACATCTCATCAATGAAAAAACAGGGCTTCCCGTCACGCCCTATCTGAGCGGACCGCTCGGCGGTGATCAGCAGATAGGAGCCAAGGTGGCCGAAGGCCACATCGACATCATCATCTTCTTTTCCGACCCGCTCACGGCCCAGCCCCACGATCCCGACGTGAAGGCGCTTCTGCGCATCGCGCAGGTCTACGACATTCCCATCGCCAACAACCGCGCCACGGCCAACTACATCATCAGCTCTCCGCTTTTCAGCGAAAGCTATACCTATACGCCCCACATCCATTTTCCGCTGAGAAACAAGTAAACGCCCCTCTGCCTTCGACGGACACGGCCTGAACCGCAGGAGCTGCACGCCTGCGCCCTCCTCCGCAAAAGGCATGAAAAATCCCCGCCTTTCTCATGGAAGGCGGGGATTTTTCATGCACAGGCACCTCGCCGAAGACAGCGCTCGTCCCGGCCGGGAACGATTTCGTCTTCCATCCGAAGAGCGTGTTCCCTCATTCTCCGAAACGGCGACGTGAAGGGCGAAGGTCTCTTTTCTGTGCCTTTCTTTTCAGAAAAATCTCTGAAGACGGCCACGCCGAGCTTTTCAAACTAGTCCGTGGCGGCCACGCAGGTTCCGGCATTGGCAAAGCCGTCAATGGCGCCCTCGATGACCACGGTCTTCTGCACGCCGAGAGGAGCGGCGCCGGGCACGCGGAAAGAGGCGATGTCGAGAGGCTCAACCGGCGTTTCCACGGGCCGGGGAAGCTGGGGCACCCAGTCGTAGGGAGCGCGATAGGCGCGATAGATGTAATTCATTCTGCCGTTCTCCGCCGTGCGGTAAGGGCATATGTATTCCCACACGATCTCATGTTCCGCGGTCACCTCGAACACGCGTCCGTCGGAGCCCTCGGTAATGAGGGTATTGCCGTTGGGCAGTCGCTGAGCGGCGCTGATGAAGGGACTGTAGAAGCGGCATGCGTCCAGAGGCACGACGAAGCCCCCTTCCTTCGGCGTGTACTGCCAGACGATGCTCAGGGAAACGGGATCGAATTCCAGCACGCGGGAGTAGTCGCGCAGGGCGGACTTGGTGCCGTCCTTTGCGCCGGGATTGGGTGCTCCGTATCCGGCCCATCCGCCGTTGTCGAACACAAGAATGTTGCCTTCCCCCGGCAGTCCTCGGGGAATCATGTGCGCATGATGCTGCCCGATGATCCAGCCGAGACGGTGCTCCGGATGACCTGCGCTGTAATCGGGACCGACCTTCCAGACGATCTCCCCGGTTTCCTTGCTGACAATGAAGATGATGTTCGTCTCGCGGCCGTCCATGATGATGTTGTCGGGATGAAAACGCTCGTCTCCGGCGTCATACCATCTGTTCGGACCGAGCACGGACATGGAGTTGATGTGCATCCAGTCGCCGATGGAGGGAGAGTCCTCCACGAGGCTGCCGCCCCTGAAATTGGGATTGCGGCACATGGCGTTGCGTGCCTCTTCGGAAAAGCCCATTTCCTCCACATGCTCGGAGCAGTGCCACTCCCACACGATTTCCCCTTCCCAGTTCACTTCATACACCACGTCGTCGAGAAGAAGCTTGTCGGAAATGAAGGGCACGTGCTCGTCCTTATGGGCCAGCACCAGCGTGTTGCCGCCGTCAATGCTGGGCTCCATGCCGGGAACGTAATACCCCACGGGATTGCCCTCCCGCTGAAAGTCGTGATGCTGGCGGGCCATCCACTGCGGCTCTTCGCCGGGATCGGTAATGAATTCAGCCTGATTCCAGCGCCATTCCACATTGCCGTCAAAATCCACCTGGATCAGGTCTCTCTGATCCTGGAGGCCGTATTTGGGATTGCGCATGCCAGAGCTTGCCACAAGCCGCCCTCCGGGAAAAAGCTTGACCGGAAAACCATGCAGATTCTTCCACTTGCGGATCTCGTTGCCGTTCATGTCGATGAGCAGCGAACCGTCGTTTTCAAGCGGGAACACGGTGTAGCCGCTCCACGCCTTTTCAGGCTTGTAGATCGTGACTCCGGTAGGATGAATGGTAGGATATCCCATGACTGTCTCCTTTGCCCCTGAGGGCCTTGCCTGCATCACGGCAGTGCTCTGCCCCGCTGCGTCTTTCCGAGGCCGAGGCGCAATCCTTCACCGCTGAACGTCCGCCGGGAGGCGTACGGGCTCCCGGTTCCGAACGCACCATCGGCTCAGACCTCAGACGCAGATTCCCGAGTTTTCCGCGGCAGAACTCCCGCCACGGCAGACCTGCTCATGACCCTTTATTCTCATGATGGAGACATAACAAAACGCCGAAAAAAATTTGTCGTCTCTGCGACAATATTTCCCCTTCAGAGATTCTTATGTGCCGTCGTCCTTCTCGGCTTCACGCCTCTTTTCGATCTTCTCGCCGTTGAAGACATTGAAAAAGTGCAGTTCTCCATTCTGTTCTTCATCGCCGGATGCATGGCCATAGGCATCATTGCCGGCTCTCTGGGCATTCCCGCATGGCTGTCGGAACAGCTCATGCCCGTTCTGAGGGAAATACGGAGCCTGCCGCTGGCCTCACTGTTCGCCTACTGGGTGGGAGTGCTCTCCAATCTGGTGCTCACCCCGGTGGCGGCGGCAACCAGTCTCAGCATACCCATGGCGGAAATAGCCACCAGCCTCGGCATGCCCATCAAGCCCGTGCTCTACAGCTTTCTGTACGGACTCGACCAGTTCTTCCTTCCCTATGAACTGGCTCCCGCACTCATCATGTTTGCCACCGGATACGTGCGAATCCGCTACATTCTCGTTCTCATGACGCTCCGCATGTTCCTCGTCTCCCTGGCGGTTCTTGCCACCGCCATGTTCATATGGCCTGCCATGAGCATGTAGTTCCGAGCCCGCCGCGCAATACAAGAGCCGCCCC
>NZ_CAJJIC010000017.1 GCF_905187505.1 uncultured Mailhella sp. | reverse complement strand
CGTTCATGGAATGATATAATATCTAATTTAAATATATTTAAAAAAGAAAATTTACATCTCAACACATCAATACGTTCATTTAGAAGCCCATATTTATCAAATTTTATAAAATATATACTTGATATCAAAATCAATGAAGCACGCAAGATCTATAACTTATATATAAAAAATAGTTACCCTATAGTATTAACTAGAGATTTAAGCCGTGCAAAGGATTGGATAAAAAATCAATGCCAAGGAACAACACGCTATGGACTTCTTGCAAGTAGTGGAGGATTACGACTCAAGGCTGATGGCATATTTGTAAAAAATACTATATCTATTGAAAACTGGTTTCTTAATGATAAATATGATGTTCGTTCTAGCTATATGCTCGAAGATGTTGTTACCGAATTTGATATTCAAGGGCTAGAACTTGACTATGCACTTATAGCATGGGATGCTGATTATCGTTTTTGTAATGGAGAATGGGAATATTATACTTTTAAAGGATCAAAATGGAACAATATCCACTCTATAGAAAAAAGACGATACTTAAAAAATGCCTATAGAGTACTTCTTACTCGCGCTCGTCAAGGTTTAGTTATATTCATACCTAAGGGTAATAATAACGATATTACACGCAAACAAGAATATTATGACGGCACATTTAATTATTTTAAAATCTCTTGGTGTTCCAGAAATATAATATATTAATAACACTATAATTATTGGTATATTCTTAGCCTCCCCATCTTTATTTTTTGACATCTTTGAAAAAGCGCGGAAGTCCAAACATCGCTTGACGGTTCTCCTCGTTCCCGTCTATCCTTTTCGCATTTCCCGAGATCATGGCCCCGCACGGCTTTCCGCACCGGGCCCCAACCCTCTTTGCATCGAGGCGACCGTGAATCACATTGTCATTTCTGTCATCGGACGCGACTGTCCCGGCGTGGTCTATGCCATTGCCAGCGCCCTGTCCAAGGAAAAATGCAACATTGAGGAATTGAGCCAGACCATTCTGAAGGGTCAGTTCGCATCCATATTCATCGTATCCGCCCCGGAAGACGTCACCGAGGAGGACATTCAGCGCGTGGTCAGTCTCAACCTCGAAGCCCGTCACATGGATCTCACCGTTGCGGCGCGCACCTTTGAAACGGACACCTTCTCGAGTTCCGAAGAGACTGAACCCTTCGTCGTCACGGTCAACGGTTCCGACCGGCCGGAAATCATCGCCATGATCTCCGGCGTTTTTGCCGAACAGAAGGTGAACATCGAAAACCTCAAGGCCATCCGCATGGATGAGGACAGCAACGAATGCGTGCTGGTCTTTGAAGTCGCTCTGCCTCTTTCCATCAATCGCAACGCCTTCCGTCAGATGCTTCAGGCCAAAGCCCGCAGCGTGGGGCTTGCCATAAGCATCCAGCACGAAAACATCTTCGAAGCCATCCATCGCGTACCCATCGTCTAACCCGCATCACAGGTCTGCCCCATGCTTACTGAACGCGAAGTGCTCAGCACTATCAACATGCTCCGCAACGAACATCTCGATGTTCGCACCGTCACCCTCGGCATCAGCCTCTTCGACTGCGTCAGCCACGACTTCGACGTGTTCTCCTACAAGGTACGCGCCAAAATAGCCAAATATGCCGCCCACCTGGTGGAACACTGCAACGAAGTGGGCGCACGATACGGCATTCCCGTGGTGAACAAGCGCATCAGCATCAGTCCCATGGCCGTCGTCGGCGCAGGCTTCAACGCCGACCAGATGGTGCGCGCCTGCCAGATGCTTGACGAAGCCGCCAAGGAGGCGGGCGTCGACTTTCTCGGAGGTTTCGGCGCCCTGGTCGAAAAGGGCATGACCCCCGGTGACCGCGCGCTCATCGACTCCCTGCCCGAAGCGCTCGCCACCACCGACCGCATCTGTTCCTCCATCAACGTGGCTTCCTCCAAGGCCGGCATCAACATGGACGCCGTGGCTCTCATGGGCCGCCAGATCGTCAAGGTGGCCGACGCCACCAAAGATCGCGACGGCATAGGCTGCGCCAAGCTCGTGGTGTTCGCCAACATTCCGCAGGACGTGCCCTTCATGGCCGGCGCCTATCTCGGCATCGGCGAGCCCGACGTGGTCATCAACGTGGGCGTCTCCGGTCCCGGCGTGGTGAAAAAGGCCATCGACCGAGCCAAGGAAACCCATGAAAATCTTACGCTCAGCGACGTGGCCGAAGTCATCAAGTCCACGGCCTACAAGGTAACCCGCGTAGGTGAACTCATCGGCAAGGAAGTGGCTGGACGCATGAACATTCCCTTCGGCGTGGCCGACCTCTCCCTCGCCCCCACGCCTGCCGTGGGCGACTCCGTGGGTGAAATATTCCAGAGCGTGGGCCTCTCCTCCATCGGTGCTCCCGGCTCCACCGCCGTGCTCGCCATGCTCAACGACGCCGTAAAGAAGGGCGGTGTGTTCGCTTCCTCCCATGTGGGCGGTCTCTCCGGCGCATTCATTCCCGTTTCCGAAGACTCGAGCATCGAAGCTGCTGCCAACTGCGGATCCCTCACCATGGAGAAGCTCGAAGCCATGACCAGCGTCTGCTCCGTGGGCCTCGACATGATCGCCATTCCCGGCGACACTCCGGCGACCACCATTTCCGGCCTCATTGCCGACGAAATGGCCATCGGCATGATCAACACCAAGACCACCGCCGTGCGCGTCATTCCCGTTCCCGGCAAGGGCGTGGGCGAAACCGCCATCTTCGGCGGTCTGCTCGGTCAGGCCAAGATCATTCCCGTGAACACCGGCGACGCCTCCGCCTTCATCAATCTCGGCGGACGCATTCCCGCGCCCATCCACAGCCTGAAGAACTGATCCCGTCCGCCGTTCACTGAAGAAAAGGGGAGGAAAACAAGGTTTGTTTTCCTCCCTCCTTCTTTTCAGTCTGCGCTTTTTCCACGGTCATGCCGAAAGAACAGAGCAGGTTCTTCATCCGCACATGCTTCGGCATTCAGTCGGGTCTGGACTCCTCCCGTGAAAACAAAAGAAAAAATCGCCGCATACGGGACGACCTGACCGGAACAGTCCTCCGGTCCCGCCCTTCGCCGGGTGTGCACACGCTTCCCCGCAAAGCCGTCTGAAAAAGTTCCGGCAAAAGCCTCCCCGAGCGACCTTCTCCGGCCGCCGCGAGGCTCAGGATGCGGCATAGTTCGCGGCACAGACGGACTTTCTGAATTTTTTCAGCAACAAAAAAGGCCGTGTAAAAACACGGCCATGCTTCTGAACATATGCAAAGTGGTACCCGGTGCGGGGCTTGAACCCGCAAGTCCTTGCGGACGAGGGATTTTAAGTCCCTTGCGTATACCAGTTTCGCCACCCGGGCACCCTTCTTTCGTACCAGCACCGGCAAGGGATGACAAGAGAAAAGGTTGAGGGGCAAATACCATTCCGCATGCTCCATGCTCTTCCCGTCTGCAGACGGCTTCTCCTCCCCTTGCCAAGAATGACGGGAGCTCCTATCCTGAGGCAAACTTTTGACCTGCTGGAGTTTTCATGACCTCCTTCGATACCATTGTTCTGCACTTCTGTCGTCTCGGCCCCGCGGGACTTGCGCCAAAGGCTCCGGGGACGGCAGGAGCCTTTTTCGCGACGCTTCTTGCCCCCTTCCTCTATCTTCCCCTCTCCCTGCCGTGGCGTCTCGTATTTCTGCTGGTGCTCTTCATTCTCGGCGGCTTTGCCGCATCCCGTGCGGAAATTCTGCTGAATCGTCAGGATCCGGGCTGCGTGGTCATCGACGAGCTTGTCGGACAGTGGGTGACCATGCTCTGCCTCGGCAGCCTTTCGTCCGCCTCCGGCTGGAAGGACGCGGCCTTTCTCCTTGTTCCGTTTCTCTTCTTCCGCTTTTTCGACATTCTGAAGCCGTGGCCCGTGCACGCCTCGGAAAGCTGGCTGCCTGCGGGATGGGGCATCATGATCGATGATGTTCTGGCCGGTGTATGGGCTCTTTTATGCACCAGCGTGGTCATGGTGATCATCAACCTTGTCTTTCCCGGCACTCTGACTCTATAACAGCATGAAATATCTTGCCATAGACTACGGGCTCAAGCGAGTGGGCATTGCCGTTTCGGACATGGACGGCGCCTTTGCCTTCCCCCGATGCACCCTGAAAAGGGAAACCAAGGCCGCCTTTTTCGCCCAGCTCATGGAACTTCTGGACAAGGAACAGGCAGACGCCATAGTGGTCGGCCTTCCTCTGTACACCGACGGAACGGAATGCCTCACCACCGTGCAGGTACGCCATTTCGTGGAGTCACTGAAGCGTCGCACGACGCTGCCCGTGTACTGGATGAACGAAGTTCTGAGCAGTGCAGCTGCGGAACACGAACTCTACGACTTAGGCATGGGCTTTCGTGAAGTGAAGAAAGTGGTGGATCAGCAGGCTGCCGTGCTCATTCTCGAAAGCTTTCTGGACCAGCCGGAAGAAAGGAGACTGAGGGCATGACCCAGGAAAAACCAGAAAATGAGAAGCCCCTCAACGACGGTCCCGTAACCGGCTCCGTGTCCGAAACAGCCGATGCGTCTTCGACCGGAGACTCTCATGCGGCGCAGAACCAAAAGCCGCAGACTCCCCGTCGGAAACGGCGGCCGCTCCTCTGGCTCGTGGTCTTCGTGCTCGTGGTATGCCTCGGCGCAGGCACCTGGGCATGGCGCGACGCGCGCAACTTTCTGGATACGCCGCCGCAGGAGCCGGGCAAAAGCCTGATCGTGGACATCGAGCCCGGCATGACGCTCGCACAGGTGGCCGCCATGCTGGAAAAGGAAGGCGTGATCACCGACGCATGGCGATTCCAGATGCTGGTCCGCTACAAGGAAAAGAGCCGGAACATTCAGGCCGGACGCTTTCTGGTAAGCACGGGCTGGCTGCCGGAAACGGTGCTGGACATGCTGGTGTCCGGCAAGGCCATGCTCTACCGGCTGACCATACGTGAAGGACTTGCCTGGTGGGACGTGGCGGAACTTGTGGAGGAAGGCGGCTTCTGCAGGGCCGCGGACTTCACCTCCGTCATTCACGACCCGGAATTTCTCCGTCACTGGGGCATTCCCTTCGATTCCGCGGAAGGCTTCCTTTACCCCGAGACCTATCTTCTGCCCCGTCCGCGCGAGCTGAACCGCGACGCGGCAAAAGCCGTGGCCAACCGTCTTGTGGAGATGTTCTGGCGCAGAGCGGACAAGCTGTGGCCCAACGGCAAGAGGCCCTCCACGGAAGAGCTCAAGCGCCTCGTCACGCTGGCTTCCATCGTGGAAAAGGAAACCAGCGTTCCCGAAGAACGTGCCCGGGTGGCGGGCGTATATGCCAACAGACTGGAAAAGAACATGCTGCTGCAGGCCGACCCCACGGTCATCTACGGCCTTGGCCGTGACTTTGAAGGGCCGCTTCTGCGCAGTCAGCTGGACAACGCGAACAACCGCTACAACACCTATCAGAATCCCGGCCTGCCGCCGGGCCCCATATGCTCTTTCGGAGCTTCGGCGCTCAGGGCGGCCATCAGTCCGGAAAAGCATGACTATCTCTATTTCGTGGCCACAGGCCGAGACAGGGGACATACGTTTTCCAAAAACCTGAACGACCATAACCGGGCTGTGCGCGACTACCGCGCAGCGCTCAGAGAAAACAGGAAATAGCCGGACCGCCATGTTCCGGGGAGTCCGTCCCCATGAAGATTCTCTCCTCCCTCGTGCTCATGATCTCCTGTCTTCTGGGGCTCGGCGTCTGTCTCGTCATCTTGAAGATGCTGGGATTCTTTGCCTGATCGTCGTACAGTCCCGGACTCTTCGACTTCCTTGAGGAAAGAAGAACGTCCATGACGACGCCGTGCCCGGCCGACAGGCTCCTCCCGCCGATGGAACGCGAGACCAGCGAACATTCGACACCTTCAATGCATCGGACGATCTTGCCCGGCGCAGAAACAAGGCTCCTTCACCGAACGCCATGAAAAAACGGGGCTCCGCCGTCATGCGGAACCCCGTTTTCTGTTTTCACAACAATATGTCGCCCGTCCCCTCGCCCGGGACAAGTATCAGGACATGCCCGCCATGAACGCGGGGATCTGAGAAACCAGCGCAAACTCGAGAATGTAGAGCGGAAGCAGCGCAAGCACCGTACGCGACCAGGAAAGATTGAGCGCGAACTTGCAGCCCATGAAGGCCGCCGCCACAAACCAGACGGACGCGATGAGACTGCCCACCATGGGAACGATGCAGAACACAAGCGGAGCGGCACTGTAGCACACCACGCGCAGCGTGGTGGAAAAGTCCGCCCGGTCGGGCTGCACCATGCGAATCATCAGATGATAAAGTCCTGCCAGAATCACCGCCTGAAAAATGGAGAAGAACGGCGTGACCAGCAGCATGAGCGGCAGATTCATGCTTTTCATGAGCGCTTCGGCCATGGCCAGGGTCTGCGGATCAGTGGCCGTGCTCGTCAGCTCCTGCAGCGCCTTCATGGACCAGAGCCGTGAGGCAAGCATCTGAAAAAGGCTCAGAAGCACATAAAAGAGAATGGGACGGACAAGCGAAAAGCTGCAGCGCACATGTCTGAAGAAATCCGGCGCATGAAAGAGCACGCCGAGCAGCGTGCGGGAAAAGCTGCCCCAGAAGCCGTAGTATTCCGGACTTTCCCAGGGGGCGCCGTCCGGACGTCCGTCATGACGGGACGCGGGTTCATCCTGCCCCTCGTCATACTGGCGCACGTGCTCGCGCACGCTCTGCCAGCGCTCCCAGAGACTTTTCGGACGCTGCGGGCTCTCCGGCTTCTCTGCGGGAGTCTCTTCCTTCTTCTCCGCAGACTCCTCCCTGGTGAACTGTGGAATCTCGGCTCCGGGAGGAAGCGGGTCATCCCCTTCCTGTTCAGTGGAAAGATGCGGCACTGCGGGCTTCGGGTCCGCGGCGGGAACGCTCTGCCCCGCTCCCTGGGCTGCCGCGACGTTCTTTTCCGGCTCGTCGGAAGAAGACTGCGCTTCCTCCGGCAGGGAGAAATGAAACACCGTTGAGCAGCGCGGACAGGTCACCTTGTATTTCTTTCCGGGCCGTATGGAGGCCGTGGGCACGTCACGCCTGAAGCGGCAGGAAGGACATTCGATAATCATGACAACCTCACAACGTATTTGCTTTCGACAAATATAGACCGGCCGGACTCTCCGGGCAAGACGTAAGGAGCGCTTTTATCCGTTGAGCATCATCTCTTCGTCCGTCATGCCGAGAGAGCGGAGATGAAGATAGATTTTTGCGGCGGCCAGCGCGTCGGACGCCGCATTGTGATGATCCAGCTCCAGCCCGAGATACGCGCACACGTCGTTGAGACGATGATGAGGCAGGCGGAGCCCCCGTCTCGAGCCCTTGACCGTGCACGCGAAGGGAAGACACGGAGCTTCCAGACCGAAGGCCCGGCAGCAGCCGAGAAGCACTCTTCGGTCAAAGCTTGCGTTATGCGCGACCAGAAGCCGCGCGCCTTCAAGAAAGGCGCGTATGTCCGGCCACAGTTCGGCAAACGTGGGCTTGTCCTTCAGCATTTCCCAGGTAAGTCCGTGGATTTCGGTAAAATACACTCGCTGGCGCGGCGGCCGGATGAGACTGTACCAGCTTGCCGTCACCTTTCCGTCTTCCATGCGGGTCATGCCCAGGGCGCACGCGCTGTCGGCGTACTTGTCGGCAGTTTCAAAATCCAGCGCCACCACACGGGTCATGTCACGCGCTCCTGCCGCGAAGAACCCGCTTGTCGCCCACGCGCATGGTGAGCTGCTCCTTGTCGAAGTGCTCGAGCAGCGCGATGCCGTTCTTTCGGGAAATGCCGGAAATGTCACGGAAATCACCGGGCGTTATTTCACTGTGCTCCTGAAGGAACTGACGCACCTTTTCCCTGAGCTCGTCCATGACGGAAGAAAGATAGTAGAGATCTTCCTTGATTTTCACGAGCGAACCGTCCGAAACAAGCAGCTTGAATATGGGCTGTGCCTGCCGCGCCGTGATGCCGAGCTCGGAAAAAAGCTCGGTATGGTTCGGCGGCATGAGAGGCGAGGCCTGATGAGCCTTCAGAAGCGCTTCCTTGAGCGCCTGCTGATCGTCGGCAAGAGACACCTTGTGATCGGGCAGGCGCAGGAGCTCGCCCTCGGCCGCGAGTCGGCCCGAACGGATAAGTCTCTCGAGAACAAAATGCGCCAGCTTGGGCGGCACTCCGGCCCCCATGCCTGCAAGGATGACGCCCTTGGCCATGCCGTGTTCCAGGGGGTTCTTTTTATGAAAGGCCTCCGTGGCGGCAAGCGCGCGGTCAATGAGTCTGTCCAGCCAGGCGGAAGAAATCCAGCATCGGGCGTCCTTGTCCCAGCAGAAGACGGCCCCCCTGCCGGACATGGCCTGCAGCTGCTTTTCCAGCGACTTCCGGCTGAGGTCGGTAAGGATGGAAAGATCAGCCTGGGTCGCTCCGAAGCGGCCGGCAAGCTCGAGCTGCACGCCGATGCGCGTCTGCTCGTCGGAGTCGGGCAGTGCCATGAGCCGCGCCTGCATGGTTTCGTCGATGTGACTGCGCCTGGGCGCTCCGTCCAGAGCATACAAAATGGAGCCGCCGGCCACGGTGCGCAGGGGCGAGAACGCCCGCACGATGCAGCGGTCGCCGAAGATGCCGGCCACGGGCTCGGAAAAATGCACTTCCGCAAGCGCGGTGTCGCCGGGCTCGAGACGGTCGCGGTCGTAGAAGTACAGGCGTGCGGCAAGTTCCCTCGCGCTGTGGTGGAAATGAACCTCCCCGCGATGACGCAGCCCCCGGGGAGAGGACTTGAGGCAGGTCAGTTCCACAATCCATCGCTTCGAGTTCTTCATGGTGCCCACATGGGTGACCACGTCGCCGCGGCTGATGTCCTCCACGCCGAGACCGTGCAGGTTGAGGGAGATGCGGTGACCGGCCTCGGCCACCTCCTGCGCCTGACCGTGGCTCTGGATGCTGCGGATGTGCGAAAGCTTTCCGCTCGG
This sequence comes from uncultured Mailhella sp., assembly GCF_905187505.1. Lineage (GTDB taxonomy): Bacteria > Desulfobacterota > Desulfovibrionia > Desulfovibrionales > Desulfovibrionaceae > Mailhella. The sequence continues at coordinate 21,829 of NZ_CAJJIC010000017.1, read as the reverse complement.
CAGAAGTTCCACCTCGTCGCCGCACTTCGCAGAGCCGGAAACAAGCGTTCCGGTGACCACGGTTCCGTGCCCCTTCAGGGAAAACACACGGTCCACGGGCAGACGGAACAGGTCGGAACGACGCCGCGGCTGACGGCGGCTCTCCTCGACTATGGCGGCGCGAAGCGCGGCGAGCCCCTCGCCGGTCACGGAGGACACGGGAAAAATGGGCGCGCCTTCAAGGAAGGTGCCCGCAAGAAATTCGCGCACGTCTTCCTTTGCGAGCTCCAGCATGTCGGCATCGACCATGTCGATCTTGGTGAGCGCCACAATGCCGTGCTTCACGCCGAGCAGCGTGCATATTTCCAAGTGCTCGCGGGTCTGCGGCATGACGCCCTCATCGGCGGAAATGACGAGCAGCACGAAATCTATGCCGGAAGCTCCGGCCACCATGGTGCGCACGAACTTTTCATGACCGGGCATGTCCACGATGCCCATGCGCTCGCCGCCGGGAAGGTCGGCGTAGGCGAAGCCCAGCTCTATGGTGATGCCGCGGCGCTTTTCTTCACCGAGACGGTCGCAATCTATGCCAGTAAGCGCCCTGATGAGCGACGTTTTTCCGTGGTCGATGTGACCTGCGGTTCCCATGATGACGGACATGACAGCTCCTGAACGTTCAGTTTTCCTGAGAGGTGCACAGGATACCCGTGCAGGCGCGCGAGAGCAAGAGGCGGAAGACGGCGCGGAAGACGGAAACGACGGCACGTCGGCGGCAGGTTTGACTTGACTTGAGGGAAAAAGTTGCGTAACGGTTCTTAGTTCCAAGTCATAAGAACAGGAAAGACGATGTTTGAAAGCCTGACAGACCGACTCTCCGGCGTGTTCCGCAATCTCAGCGGCCGCGCCCAGCTCACGGAATCCAATATCCAGGACGCTCTTCGCGAAGTCCGACTCGCGCTTCTTGAAGCCGACGTCAACTTCAAGATCGTCAAGGAATTCGTGGATCGCGTGCGCGAGGCAGCGCTCGGCGTTCAGGTGATGAAGGGCGTCACTCCGGCGCAGCAGGTCATTCAGGTCGTTCATGAAGAACTGGTCAAGCTGCTCGGCGGTGAAGACACGGAGCTGAAGCTCCAGGGCGCGCAGCCCGCCGTCATTCTCATGGTCGGCCTTCAGGGTTCCGGCAAGACCACGTCTTCGGGCAAGCTGGCCCTTCTGCTGCGCAAGCAGAAGATGCGTCCCTATCTCGTGCCCGCCGACGTGTACCGCCCCGCCGCCATTGATCAGCTGCGCACGCTGGCCAAACAGCTCGACATTCCCTGCTTCGATTCCACGCCGGACATGAACCCGGTGGACATCGCCCGCGCGGCCGTGGAGGACGCGAAGGCGAAGCAGTGCACCGTGGTCATCCTCGACACCGCCGGTCGTCTCCACGTGGACGAACCGCTCATGCAGGAACTCGTGTCCATCAAGAGCGCCGTGAATCCGCAGGAAATCCTGTTCGTGGCAGACGCCATGACCGGTCAGGACGCCGTTACCGTCGCCGAATCGTTCAACGATCATCTCGGCATCACGGGCGTCGTTCTCACCAAGATGGACGGCGACGCCCGCGGCGGCGCGGCGCTCTCCATCAAGTCGGTCACCGGCGCACCGGTCAAATTTGTCGGCATGGGCGAAAAGCTTTCCGAAATGGAAGTGTTCCATCCCGACCGTGTTGCGGGCCGCATCCTCGGCATGGGCGACGTGCTCACCCTGCTGGAAAAGGCGCAGAGCGAAATGGAGGCCGAAGAGGCCGAGGCCCTCGCCAAGAAGATGCAGAAGGCCAAGTTCGATCTTGAGGACTTCCGCACTCAGATGCGCCACATGCGCAAGCTGGGTTCTCTTGAATCGCTCATGAAAATGATTCCCGGTCTCGGCGGTCTCGCCAGCAAGCTGGGCGACATGAGCGGTCACGAGAAGGAATTGAACCGGACGGAAGCCATCCTGAACTCCATGACCAGTCAGGAGCGCCGCAACCCCGACATCATCAACGGCAGCCGCAGGGCCCGCATCGCCAAGGGTTCGGGAACAAAGGTGCAGGACGTGAACATGCTTCTGCGCCAGTTCGAACAGATGAAAAAAATGATGCAGTCCATGATGCAGCCCAACCGTCACGTGCCCCGCATTCCCCAGGGCATGATGAACCGGCTGGGAGGCATGGGCGGCATGCCGGGCTTAGGTGGTCTGCCCGGCATGGGTGGCCTGCCGGGAATGGGCGGAATGCCGGGACTGCCCGGCGGAGTGCCCGGATTGCCTGGCAGCGGAAAGTCCGCTACCAAGAAAAAACGCGACAAGCAGAAACGTAAAAACAAAAAAAGGTAGCCCCGCTGCCTATCCTATCAGGAGTGAGATATGTCCGTTAAAGTGAGAATGACCCGCTCTGGTTCCAAGAAGCGTCCCTTCTACCGCATCGTGGCCATCAACAGTGACAGCCGTCGCGACGGCCGTCCGCTGGAATTTCTGGGCTACTACAACCCCAACACCAACCCCGGCACTCTGAGCCTCGACAACGAAAAGCTCCAGGCCTGGATCGGCAAGGGCGCCGAACTGTCCGACACCGTGCGCACCCTTCTCAAGAAGCTGGGCAAGTAAGGTCTTTCCTTCAAGGACTCGACCCCGTCTCCCGCTTCGGCGGCTGACGGGTTTTCGAGTTTAAACGTCAGGCTGTCGCAAGAAGTGCCGAAAAGCGCTTTTATCCTCTTTTTCCGGCCTGCTTAAGCCGCAAAACGCGCCCCCGGAAAGAAGACGCTTCGGCACGCCGCCTCTCGCTCATGCCGCAGCCATCCCTGCGCCGTGCCGGGACGCATGACAGAACGTGCAGCACGCCGTTGTCGTACGCCCCTGCGCTGTCACGGACTTCCGCGTCCGTCTCTCCCAATTCCGGCGGCTTCCCATCCGCAACGAAGTCCGCTCTTCGTCCGCTTTGCATGACATCTCCGGACGAAATCGTTCGGGACGCACGTCCCCCGCATTTTCGCGCCTTCCATGCCTGACCGTTTCCAGACGCGTTCTCGGCTGTCGGCGCGCTCTTTCAAACCGTTGACCTGTAAAAGGGATGAGGTTCGAAACAGGGAAGCCGCGTTCTGTCAGGCCGGCTTCTCTTCCCCGCAAGACCTCCTCTCCCATCGGGAGGAGCCATCATGTTCAGACATTTCAGCAGACAGGAAGCCCGCAATCTGGTCTTCCTCGCCGTTCCCGTTTTTCTCGGCCAGATTGCGCAGATAGCCATGTCCTTCGTGGATACCGTGGTAGCAGGACGCGCCGATACCGTCGACATGGCCGCCGTGGCCGTGGCCACGTCGTTCTGGATTCCCGGCACCATGTTCGGGCAGGGACTCCTCATGGCCATAACGCCGCTCGTGGCACAGGCCACGGGCTCCGGCAACCGCCACCGGAGCAGGCACTTCCTGCGTCAGGGGCTGTGGCTTGCCGTCGCCATATCCCTGCTGCTCATGGCAATCTTCCTCGTCATCAGCCGGACCATCCCCCTGTGGGGAACCATGGACCCGCTGCTCGCTAAAAAGACGTCGGAATATCTTTTTGCCGTGCTCTGGGGCGTGCCCGCGCTCATGTTCTTCGTGGTGCAGCGCTGCTTTCTGGAAGGACACGGCAGAACGCGACCTGCCATGGTCTCCGGATTCATCGGCCTGGCGCTCAACGTGCCGCTCAACATCATCTTCGTGTTCGGCAAGTTCGGTCTGCCCGCCATGGGCGCCGCAGGCTGCGGCGTGGCAACGGCCATTCTCTTCTGGTTCATGGCGGCTTCCATGCTCTTCTTCGTCCGTCATACGGACGCCGCCGCCCTTGCGCCGGAAAAGCCCCTGACCGACATTCTCAGACGACTTGTGCGCATCGGTCTGCCGAGCGCCTTTGCCATGCTCAATGAAACCGCAGCGTTCGCCCTCATCGCGCTCATCGTTTCCCCGCTCGGCGTCACCACCGTGTCGGGCCATCAGATCGCCATCAACGTGAGCGCCTTCGTGTGGATGTGTCCCTTTTCCATAGGCGCGGCCTCCACCATACGCGTAGGAACGCTGCTCGGCGCCGGAGACATGGCAGGCGCCAGGAAAGCCAGACTCACGGCCCTCACCATCACCCTGGCCATGGCCTGCGTGCTGGCAGCGCTCATCTATCTCGTGCGCTATCCCGTAGCGGCGCTCTATACCGAAGATCAGGCCGTCATTCAGATGGCCAGCCTGCTGCTCATCTGCGAAGTGTTCTATCAGTTCCCCGACGGCGTGCAGACCAACACGCTCTGCTCTCTGCGCGGCTGGAACGACACAAGGGCCATCTTCTGCATATCCTTCGTCGCCTACTGGGTGGTGAGCCTTCCTCTGGGCTGGATTCTGTGCATGACCGACCTGTTCACGCCGGAGCCTCTCGGCGTGCTGGGCTTCTGGATAGCCCTCATCTTCGGTCTCAGCGTGGCCGCCCTGCTGTATCTTGTGCGCATCCACAAGCTGGAGCAGCTCTCCGTCAAAGCCATGAAGAAAAAAATAGGCCGCTGACGGGCAGAAACCTTCCGGGGAAAAGCGCCGGAAGACGCTCAGAAGGCGTCTCCGGCGCTTTTCTTCCACAAGGCGGCCTCTGACATGAAAAAACATCGAATGCAAAACTACGCGGGCCACCGTGCCCCGCAGCGGGCTTTCACGCCTGTTGCACGGCAGAGCACCACGAAGGCTTTCCTGACCGAAAGCACACGGGAGAGGACCCCGCAGGGTCCTCCCTCGCACATGGGGGGCCGGGGAGAAGTACCCCCAGTAATGCAGACACAGGGTCCGCATTCAAACATCGCATGGCAGTCACGGCCGCTTCTGTCACTCATCATCGCAAGCAACTGTCTGGGCGGCCTGCCCTCTTCTCACAGGGCAGGAGCGCGGCTGCACGGGGAAACCGGAATGACGACGCCGTACGGCAACGACCTCTTCTTCAGCCCCTCTGCTTCCCCCTGCCTTCTTCATGAAGCAAGAGTCATGCCAAAACAAAACCTATGCCATTTCAAGATATTATATTTCGACACCCCACGCACGTGAAACATAATCGTTTCAATGGGCGGACGTGTTGAGCTAAAACGGGAAAACGGTATGCCGGACGACTTGAAAAAACGGACCCCGAAAATGTCGCCATGCGTGCCGATACGCTGACGCCTTGTGAGCGGCACTCGACACGCGGGGCATTCACGATCCTGCACGAGCCGGAGGCTTCCGATCGCTTGAAGAGCGGAAGCGCCCCATCCGACAGAACGCTTAAAAAACAGGCCGCCCGCAAAATGCGGGCGGCCTGTTTCACAGACGCCTTGCGCGCTGTTACTTGATAGCATCCTTAAGAGCCTTGCCGGGAAGGAACTTCACAACGGAGCAGGCGGGGATTTCAATCTTCTCGTTGGTGCGAGGGTTACGGCCGGTACGAGGCGCACGCTTGACAACCTTGAAGCTGCCAAAGCCCATCAGGGTGATGGAATCGCCAGAAGCAAGACATTCAGAGATGGCAGAAATCACAGCGTCAAGAGCTGCCTCCGATTTTACTTTCGTCTCAAGTCCGCTTTTGGCGTAGATCTTCTCGACCAGTTCAGCTTTCGTCATGGTTTCACTCTCCCAAAAATTTTTTGACTCTTTCACTGAGTCACTTTTCAGTAGAATGAGAATCCCCGTATGTCAAGCTCAGCTCAGCTAACCAGAGAAAATTTTTATGAAAAAGCCTTTGAGAACTTTTTTGGGGAACTTTTGGCGAAACGCCGAAAACGCAAGCGCCGCAAGCTTTGCCCCCATTCAGCCTCTTTTTCGCCATTCCCCGAGGTTCACCCATGTCAGTTCATGCTTGTTGCACGAAAGATGCATGACGCATGACCCCGGAATTTCCCGGAAGGCCTGCACGACATCATGGTCCGTGCGGCCCTGCAGCTTGAGCGTGCACACGAAGTTCTCCGCGGCATCGGCCTTCAGCCATTCCTGCACGGCGCCGAGAAGGCGGGCTGGATAGCAGGCCATGTCCGAAAAAAGCCAGTCCACTCTTCCCGCCGTCTGCGGCTCCAGCCCGAAACCGCTGCCCAGGCAGTGATCGACGCCGGGCATGGCCGCCACCTTCGGGTCGATGGGCGACTTGTCTATGCTGAACACCCGCGCGCCCATGCCCGCAATGACCCATGTCCAGCCTCCGGGCGCGGAGCCGAGATCGAGGCAGAGCTCTCCGGGACGGGGGCCGCGACCGATCAGCGTGAAGGTTTCCCACAGTTTGAGATAGGCACGGCTCGGCGGATTGACCTTGTCCTCCTCGAAACGAACCTCACCGTCAGGGAAGGCGGAAGAGCACGCGGCGGACACGAGCAGGGTATCGTGATCCCACAGCGTCCACGATCCGAGCGGCGACGAGGGAACGCTCTCGCCGAAGCGAAGCGGCCTCGCCTTCACCGGCGGAAGCTGCTGCTCGATGAGCGCGGCTCGACGATGAAAGTCCACGGCATGGAGCTTCCAGTTTCTCTGAATGGACTTGAGCGTGCGCACCGCGTTTCCCACGGACGTGACGGGCTGAAAAAAAGGCTCAAGCCAGATGTTCTGCGCCCACGCGGAACGGAACAGACCTTCGGCCAGAACAAGCCGTTCCTTCACCTCGAGCACGCGCACGCCGTGAATCTTCAGCTCGTCCACGAGGTCCGATTCAAAGCCCCGCGCCGCAAGATAAACGATGAGCGGCCTACTTGACATTGGGGAACAGCTCCGCCGCCATTTCGCGCAGCTTGAACTTCTGCACCTTGCCGTTGGCCGTCTTGGGGAAGTCGTCCACCACGGCGACGTAACGCGGAATCTTGTGCCAGGCCACGCGGCCGCGGCAAAAGTCGCGCACGTCCTCCGGCTTCACCGACCTTCCCTCGCGGGGGATGAGGAAGGCCGCCACGTCCTCGCCGTAGCGGCGGGAGGGAATGCCGAGCACCTGCACGTCGCGCACGGAATCCATCTCAAGCAGAAATTCTTCTATTTCACGCGGATAAATATTTTCACCGCCGCGAACTATCATGTCCTTGATGCGTCCGGTGATGCGCAGGTAGCCCTCGGCATCCATGACGCCGAGATCGCCGGTGTGCAGCCAGCCTTCGGAGTCTATGGTTTCCGCCGTGGCTTCGGGCATGTTGAAGTATCCCTTCATCACGTTGTAGCCGCGACAGCAGATTTCACCCTGCACGCCGCAGGAAACGGTCTCATGGGTCACCGGATCGCGCAGCTTCACCTCCACGCCTTCCAGCACGCTGCCCACGGAGCGGCAGCGATGCTCGTCGCTCTCTTCTATGCCGGTCATGGTGATGACCGGAGAACACTCGGTCAGCCCGTAGGGAATGACGATGGCCTCAAGTCCCATGGCCTCCATGACCTGCCGGATAAGCGGCTCAGGGCACACGGAACCGGACATGAGTCCGAAACGCAGGCTCGAAAAATCGTACTGACTGAAACGACGATGTCCCAGCATGGAAATGTAGGTGGAAGGCACGCCGTACACGCCGGTGCATCTTTCATCCTGTATGGCGGCCATGACGCGCTCAGGCGAGAAGGTTTCCGTAATGACCATGGTCGCGCCGTGACTCACGCAGGCCAGAACGCCGACCACGCATCCGAGACAGTGAAAGAGCGGCAGCGGAATGATGACGCGGTCCTCTTCCGTAAGCCGTTCACGTTCGCCCACGCTGAAGCCGTTGTTGCCTATGCCCACATGGGTGAGCATGACGCCCTTGGGAAAACCCGTGGTGCCCGAGGTATACTGCATGTTGACCACGTCATAAGGCCCTACCATGGCCTTGCGCGCCTCGTATTCGGCTTCGTACACGTCTCCAGCACGATCCAGAATGGCGGAAATGGGCAGCACTCCGGGATGAGGAATGTCCTTGAGACTCATGACGCGACGAAGGTGGGGGAACTTCTCGCAGTGAAGCTCGCCCTCGTGCTGGTCCTTCAGATTGGGGATGACGCGATAGAGCGCCGAGACGTAGTCGTAGTCGAGAAAGCCGTCGATGCAGAAGAAATTTTCGCATTCCGACTGGCGGATGAGATATTCAAGCTCGCTGTCGCGATAGTTGGTGTTCACCGCAAGAAGCGTGGCTCCTATGCGGGCGGCGGCAAACATGAGCGTCACCCAGTTGGGCACGTTGGTGGCCCACAGGGCAATTTTTTCTCCGGGCTGCACGCCCAGCGCCATCAGGCCTCGTCCCAGCCTGTCCACAGTGTCGGCAAACTCGCTCCAGGTCTGCCGGTAATCGTGTCCCACATAAACAAGGGCCTCACGATCAGGAAAACGCCCTACGGTTTCGTCAAGCATCTGGCCGAGGGTGCGTTCCTGCAACTTAAATTCTGACATATTCCGTTCCTTTACATCAGTGCGCGGAAAAGCCGGGGCCATCGGCCGAAAGCCGGAAGGGCCGCGTCATGGGAGCAGACCTCGACAGGGAGGTTCCCCGGCGGGAGCTGCCGTTTTCGCCTATCCACAGGAAGGTGCGGCGAAGAAACCTCTCTCGGCAGCATCCGAGGCGGTTATCTTATGGCATCACGCGGGCTTTCTCAAGGAGAAATGCACTCCTGTCCCCGTGGGAAAGGGCGACGCTTTCCTTCGGGGAACTTGGCGGCTATAGTCGCACGTGGAGGAAGACATGACGGCAAGGCATATCTACATCGTGACCGGACAGGTTCAGGGCGTGGGCTTCAGACCCTTTATTTACAGGGAAGCCGCAAGGCTGGGACTCACCGGCTGCGTGGGGAACACGCCCGAGGGCGTACGCATAGAGGTTCAGGGCGAAGAAGAAGCTCTTGCACTCTTCGCCTCCTTTCCGGACCGCGTTCCTCCGCTGGCCCGCATCGCCTCGCTGGAAAGGCGCGATGCCGCCCCCCTCAATACCGAGAAAGACTTCGTCATTCACGCCAGTCACGGCGGAGACCATCACGGACACAGCGTGCTCGTGAGCCCCGACATGGCCCCCTGCGACGCCTGTCTGGCCGACATGGCCGACCCCGGCAACCGACGCTTCGGCTACGCCTTCACCAACTGCACGAACTGCGGGCCGCGCTACACCATCACGCGTTCCATCCCCTACGACAGGCCGGTGACGAGCATGGCCTGCTTTCCCCTGTGCCCCCCCTGCGAAAAGGAATATCACGATCCCGAGAACAGACGCTTTCACGCTCAGCCCAACGCCTGCCCCGACTGCGGACCCGTGCTCTGGCTGGAAGGAAAACAAGACGCTCTCGCCGAAGCGCTGGCCGATGCCCCTCATCTTCGGGCGACGCTGAACGACAGAAGGGGGGCCATGCATGAAGCGCGCAGAAGGCGCTACGGCCTGCCGGAGGATGCCGTCATGGGCAACGCCGCCGTTCTCGTGCTTCTTGCCGCGCTGCGCAGGGGACGCATCGCGGCCGTGCGCGGACTCGGAGGCTTCCATCTCGTGTGCGACGCCCGCAACGAGAACGCCGTGGCGGAACTTCGTCGTCGCAAGGCGCGTCCGCACAAGGCCCTTGCCGTCATGACCGCGGACATCGATCATGCACGGAGCTTTGCCGTCGTAAGCAGGGATGCGGAGGAAAAGCTTCTCTCGCCGAGACGGCCCATCGTCATCTGCCCCCGCAGAACGAAGCCTGCGGGAAACGTTTCCCTCCTTTCCCCGCTGCTCGCCCCGGATACCGCGAGCATAGGCCTCATGCTGCCGTCAACGCCGCTCCATCATCTGCTTTTTCACCCGGAGTGGGCGGGCGGACGCCGGGAAGATGCGCTGCCCGTCCTGGTCATGACGTCGGGAAACCCGCACGGCGCCCCCATCTGTCTCGGCAACAGGGAAGCGAAGACGCGTCTTTCCGACATGGCCGACCTCTTTCTTTTTCACGACCGGGACATTCTCGTACGCGTGGACGATTCCGTAGTCTTCCCCGCCGGGGACGAAGCTTCCTCCGAACCGGCCGCTCCGGCGCTCATGGTTCGCCGCGCGCGCGGCTTCGTGCCCGAGCCCGTGCTTCTGCCCGATCGCCCCTTTCTTTCCCCGGGAGACTCGGTGTTCGCCGCAGGGGCGGAGCTCAAGCACACCTTCTGCCTCACGCGCGGCAGCGAAGCCTTTCTGAGCCAGCACGAAGGCGACGTAAGCCGCCCGGAGAATCTTGCGTTCTTTGAGGAAACGCTGCGTCACCTGCTCGGGCTTCTGGAGGTGGAACCCTCTCTCGTGGTGCGCGACCTGCACCCCGACTATCTTTCCAGCCGCCTCGCCGACGACTTTGCCGGGCAACGCGGCCTTCAGGAGCTCATGCTTCAGCACCATGTCGCGCACGTGTGCGCCGTCATGGCGGAGCGACGCCTTGCCGCCCCCGTGCTCGGGCTTGCGCTGGACGGCTCGGGTCTCGGTGACGACGACACCATATGGGGCGGAGAACTTCTGCTCGTTCAGCCCGGCTCCTGGCAGCGTCTCGGACGATTTTCCCCCTTCGAGCTGCCGGGAGGAGAATCCGCCATACGCTCGCCCTGGCGCACGGCGCAGGCCCTGTGGCGCAGGGCCGACCTGCCCGAGGCCGCACGCCCCTGGATTCCCGGCTCTCCGGAAAGGGAAAAGCTTGCTCCCATGGTGGATGAAATGCTCCGGCGGGACATCCGCTGCCCGAAGACATCGAGCTGCGGACGTCTTTTCGACGCCGTTTCCGCGCTTGCCGGTCTGTGCTTCGACATCACCTATGAAGGACAGGCCGCCATTCGTCTGGAAGAGGCGCAGGACAAAAGCGAACAGGGAACCTACCATCTTCCTGTCCGGGAAAGGGACGGACTGCTGGAAGCCGACGTGACGACGCTTTTCGCCGAGGCGGCACGGGACAGAAAAGAACCCGCCATCCTCGCGAGACGCTTCCACCGCGGCCTTGCCTCAGGCCTTGCCCGCTGGGCGCGCATGGCGGCGGACGCCTGCGGCGTCACCACCGTCGTTCTCTGCGGCGGCGTGTTCAACAACCGCACGCTTCTTGCGGAACTGCCCGTCGAGCTCCGCGCTCTCGGCCTCACGCCCCTCCTCCCCTCATGCATCCCTTCCGGCGACGGCGGCATCGCCCTCGGTCAGGCTCTCTGGGGCGACTGGTTCCTCGGCGCCTGACAAAGCGCGGTCGTCACGCAGAAGAAGGCGACCTTCTCTTGAAGAAGCGCCGTTCCCTGCGTCCTCTCCCGCCTTCGGACAACTTTGACGCAGCTCGAGCGAAGCGGACAGGCACGCCTCCCAGCAAAGCGGCCCCGGCCTGCGCCGTCAAAGCCCAAGAGCCGATCATCATTCTCCCCTCCGCGCGCCTTTCTCCGCCCGGGAAAAGCCTCACGCGCTGCCCATCCTACGGGGCGCATCTGCACAATAGACGCCTGTCCGACGAAAGACGAACGGAAGCCGCTTCTTCACGCTCCCGAGCCTTCGCGCTTCTTTCGCTCTTGAAATCCTCAATGCCGCTTTCCCTTGGCCTCCAACGATTCTTGACTATATGAGGATAAACGGATATATTACATCGACAAAACTTGATATTTGTTATATTTCAGAAAGTTATGAAAGCTCTTCGGTATCTCAAAGCCCTTTCGGACGAAACGCGCCTGCGTCTGGCGCTGGTTCTTTTCCACTATGAGCTGTCCGTCAACGAGCTGGTTTCGCTTCTCAACATGGGACAGTCGCGCATATCGCGGCATCTCAAGATTCTCACGGAAGCGGGTCTGCTGCATTCGCGGAGGGACGGCTTGTGGGTCTTCTATTCCGCCGAAACGGAGGGACCGGGGCATGATTTTCTGAGCAGCGTCGTCTCGTTCGCGCAGGACGACGAAGCCTGTCGCGCAGACCTCGACATGGCATCCCGCATCATTGAGGAGAGGGCGCTCAAGACCCGGCAGTTCTTCAATGAGATAGCCGACGACTGGGACGAGATGAACCGGGAAATTCTCGGCGACTTTTCCCTGCCCGACGTGATTCTGCACGCCGTGCCGGAAAACTGCGGCGTGGCCGCCGATCTCGGCTGCGGCACGGGCGAGGTGCTGGAGCATCTGCGCGGCGCCTGCCGCGAGCTCATAGGCGTGGATGATTCCCCGCGCATGCTGGAGCTGGCCCGCCGCCGCTTCGGCGACAACATGAACGGCATTTCCCTGCGCATAGGAGAACTCGACTACCTTCCCCTGCGCGACGGAGAGGCGGATTTCATCTGCATCAACCTCGTGCTGCATCATCTTTCCCGTCCTTCCACCTCGCTGGGAGAAATCGCCCGGGTTCTGCATCCCGGCGGTCTGGTGCTGGTCACGGATTTCGATCAGCACAGCCAGGAATCCATGCGCACCATGTACGGAGACCGCTGGCTCGGCTTCACCCTCGACGAGCTCTCTTCCGCCCTGACCAGAACGGGGCTCACCATCGTGGACTACCGTCGTCAGCCGGTAAAGAAGGACCTGGCACTGCATCTCATTCTGGCCCGCAAGAACACGAACGCGTCGTCAGCCGGGCTGTGACCCTTTTTCAACCTTTATCTGGAGCAATCATGTCCGCCAAGAATCTCGATCTGTCCCTCGACTACAAAGTCGCCGACATCTCTCTTGCCGACTTCGGCAAAAAGGAAATTCAGCTTTCCGAGCGCGAAATGCCCGGTCTCATGGAGCTCATGCACCGTTACGGCGACAAGAAGCCCTTGAAGGGCATGAAGATCAGCGGCTCTCTGCACATGACCATTCAGACGGCCATGCTCATCCGCACCCTCTACGAGCTCGGCGCGGACATCCGCTGGGCCTCCTGCAACATCTTTTCCACGCAGGATCACGCCGCCGCTGCCATTGCCGAACAGGGCATGGCCAAGGTCTTCGCCTGGAAGGGCGAGTCGCTGGAAGACTACTGGTGGTGCACGGAAATGGCCCTCACCTGGCCCGACGGCTCCGGCCCCGACCTCATCGTGGACGACGGCGGCGACGCCACGCTGCTCATCCACAAGGGCGTTGAAGCCGAAAACGATCCCTCCGTGCTGAACCGCGAGCCTTCCTGCAAGGAAGAAGGCATCATCATGGAGCGCCTCGCTCTTTCCCTTACGAACGATCCCTACCGCTGGCACCGCGTGGCTGCCGCCGTCCGCGGCGTGTCCGAGGAAACCACCACCGGCGTGCATCGCCTCTATCAGATGGAAAAGGAAGGAAAGCTTCTCTTCCCGGCCATCAACGTGAACGACTCCGTCACCAAGTCCAAGTTCGACAACCTCTACGGCTGCCGCGAGTCGCTGGCCGACGGCATCAAGCGCGCCACCGACATCATGGTGGCCGGCAAGGTCGTGGTCGTCTGCGGCTACGGCGACGTGGGCAAGGGCTGCGCCGCCTCCATGCGCGGCTTCGGTGCGCGCGTGCTCGTCACGGAAATCGATCCCATCTGCGCGCTTCAGGCCGCCATGGAAGGCTATCAGGTGGTCACCATGGAAGACGCCCTCCCCTACGGCGACATCTACGTCACCTGCACCGGCAACTGCGACGTCATCACCGGCGAACACATGATGGGCATGAAGGACGAAGCCATCGTGTGCAACATCGGTCACTTCGACAGCGAGATTCAGATGTCCTGGCTGGAATCCAATCCCGAATGCCGCAAGATGGAAATCAAGCCTCAGGTGGACAAGTGGTTCCTGCCTTCCGGCCGCTCCATCATCGTGCTTGCCGAAGGCCGCCTCGTGAACCTCGGCTGCGCCACGGGCCATGCGAGCTTCGTCATGTCCAACTCCTTCACCAACCAGGTGCTCGCCCAGATGGACCTTGCGGCGAACAAGCGCGAGGCCCGCGTCTACACCCTGCCCAAGAAGCTCGATGAGGAAGTGGCAAGACTGCATCTCGCCCGCCTCGGCGCCAGACTCTCCAAGCTCACTCAGAAGCAGGCCGACTACATCGGCGTTTCCGTGGACGGTCCCTTCAAGAACGACATGTATCGCTACTAAGTCCCGACATTCCCGCCCTCCGGCGGAAGACGCGAAGACAGAAAGGAGAACGGGCTTCCGCCGCTGGCGGAAGCCCGTTCTCTGCTTTCGTCTTCGCAACGGGAAAAAACTCGCTAGAACTCCGTGTAGCTTCCCCCCGTAAAGGGCATTCTGAGCGAGGGCAGCGTCCTTTCCAGAAGCACGCCGTCACGATGCGGCGTGTCGTATCCGTAGGTGGCCTGGATGCCGAGATAGACGAAGTGCACGGCCCGGTCCACGGCCACGGGAAGAGAGTCGCCGAGAAGAAGACTGCCCGTGAGCACGCTGGCAAAAGCATCGCCCGTACCGGGATAAAAGGCGTTCAGGTGCGGCACTTCCACCTGCCAGAACCGACGGCCGTCGAACGCCACGGTGGCCGTGCTGTCGGAGGAACCAGCCGGAGCGCTGGTAATGACCACGGCCGACGGTCCCATGGCGGCCAGGGCGCGGAGCTGATCGCGCAGCGCCTCGCGGCTGATGTCGGAACGGTAGGGTTCCCCCAGCAGGAACGCCGCTTCCGTGAGGTTCGGCGTGATGATGTCGGCCTGACGAACAAGGCTGCGCATGGCCTCCACCATTTCCGGCGTCTGCGTGGAATCGAGCGTTCCGTTGTCGCCGAGAACGGGATCGACCACGGCGATGCCGCCCGGCGCACGGAACTCCCGTATGCAGCGCCTCGCCAGGGCCGACTGGTCCGGACTCCCCAGAAATCCCGAGTAGACGGCGTCGAACTTCAGGCCCATGCGCGCCCAGTGATCCATCATGGGCCCCATCTGGTCGGTGAGATCGAGAAAGGTGAAGTCGTCCACGCCTGAAGTCTGCGAGGAGAGCACGGCCGTGGGCAGAGGACAGACCTGTATGCCCATGGTGGCCAGAATGGGAATGGCCACGGTGAGAGATGCCCGGCCGAAGCCGGAAAGATCGTGTATGGCCGCAACGCGGAGAACGGGTACGCCCTGCATGAGTGCTCCTTCGCCGCAGAGGCGGCTGAACTTGTGGGCGCAGTCTAAGCGCAAACGCCCGTTTTGTCATCCGCAGGAAGCTGAAAGCACTCGACAAAGCCCAAAAGTCCCGCAAGACGCGTTTTTCCGGCGAAAACCCCTTTTTAATGCTTGCCCGGAAGCATGAGTCGGCTTACACATAGACCTTGCCGCGCCCCTTCCGGGGGGAGGCTTTCTTTGCGCCAGGCGCTTCCGACTTGACGGGAGCGGCAAGGCGCGCTATACCTGAATGTTCCAATCTCAGTAAGGAGACCGCGCGTCATGAAAAGAACGTATCAGCCCAGCAAGATCAGCAGAAAGCGTACTCACGGCTTCCGCGCCCGCATGAGCACTCCCAACGGTCGTGCCGTCATCAGCCGCCGTCGTGCCAAGGGCCGCAAGACCCTGTCCGCCTAGTCAAAGCGGTGCGCTTCCCGGTCGTTTTCCTTGAGGAAAATCCGGGCAGACCATGCAAATGTTTCGGGCGCGGCGTTCCGCCACGCCCACATTTTGCGTTTAAATTCTGTCAAAGCGCAGCATGGATTGCCTTTCCATGTCACTGACCTGGCCCAGAGAGCGACGCATCACCCGCAGGGCGGAATATACCGCCTGCTACAACGGGGGAGAACGTCTGTTCACCAAATACTTTGTTGTGTTCGCCCGTAGTTCCGGCACGGCCGGAACCGGGCGTCTCGGGCTTGCTGTCACAAAAAAATGCGGCAATGCCGTTGCCAGGAACCGCATCAAGCGTGTTCTTCGCGCCTTCTTCCGCCTGCATCAGGATGAAATGCCCGCCATGGACATTGTCGTCACGCCCAAGAAGCATCTGCGTGCCGACAAGTTCAGTCTCTGCCTTGCGGAAACCGAACTTCTGCCCCTGCTCGCCGAACTGTCCTCGGCCGCAGACGCAGGGCCCGACGCTTCCACGCCCTCGGGAGACGCGGCATGACTCTCGCCCAGCGGCTTCTCATTCTGCCCATCCGGTTCTACAAGCGTTGCATCTCGCCGCTTTATCCTCCCTGCTGCCGCTTCTATCCCTCCTGTTCCACCTACGCCATCCAGGCCATAGAAATTCACGGTCCCGTCAAGGGGCTGTGGCTGGCCGTCAGGCGCATCCTGCGCTGCCATCCCGGCAATCCGGGTGGCTTCGATCCTGTGCCCCCCCTCTCAAACGATCATCCCTCTGCGCACGACGCAGACTCTCAGGAACGTCATGGATAACCGTCGCCTCATCATCTCCGTCGTCATCTGCATTGTCCTTCTCATCGGCTGGCAGACCTTTTCCGAATACATGGGCTGGATTCCCGAACAGCCCCAGCCCACGGCCACCGAAGAACAGGCCCAGACCGAAGCTCAGGCTCCCGCGCCTGCCGCTCCCGTGGTGCCCGTGGCCAAGTTCGTGCCTTCCGAAGGCCGCGAAGTGCATGTGAACACGCCTCTCTACGAAGCCGTGTTTCACTCCGGCGGCGGCGTGCTCCAGTCGTTCAAGCTGAAGAACTACAACGCCTCCATCACCCCCGGCTCCCCGCTGTTCAACATGGTTTCCCCCGCCGCCGCCACGGTGGCCCCCATGGGGCTGCTCATCAACGGTCAGCCTTCGTGGAACATGGGCCAGTGGAGCTTCGACGGCTCCGACGTCAACCTCGAAAACGGCGAAGCCACGCTGACCTTCACCGGCGAGATGAACGGCATCCGCATCAGCCGCGTCATCACCTTCCATGCCGACACCTATCTCATGGATGAAAAGGTGACCCTCACCTCCGCCGCCGGCACTCCCGCCGCCCGCGTGTCCTACAGCCTCGGCGCCACGGACTTCAGCGGCAAGAGCAACTACGACACCATGAGCATGGCCTGGGATCTCAAGGGCTCGCTCAAGCGCGACACCGACAAGGAAGACCTCACCAAGGAAGGCGTCATGAGCTCCGGCGACATCTACTGGGCCGGTCTCATGAGCAACTACTTCCTTTCCGCCGTTCTGCCCGAAATGGGACAGAACACCGTGTTCAAGGGCCGCATCACCGAAGGCGGCGTATGGCGCGCCGCCGTGGAACTGCAGGACGTCAACCTGACCGCCGGTCAGCCCGCCGAACTCAAGACCTCCTGGTGGCTCGGTCCCAAGAGCCGCGACCTGCTCGACGCCGCGCCCAACTCCCTCAAGTCCTCCATCGACATGGGCATCTTCACCTTCCTTGCGGTGCCGCTGCTCAAGCTTCTCACCTTCTTTGAAGGCTTCCTCGGCAACTGGGGTCTCGCCATCATCCTGCTGACCATCCTCATCAAGATCGTGTTCTGGCCGCTTTCCCGCAAGAGCTTCAAGTCCATGGAGCAGATGAAGAAGCTCCAGCCCATGATGAAGCAGCTGCAGGAGAAGTACAAGAACGACAAGGAAGCGCTCAGCCGCGAAATGATGCAGCTCTACAAGACCTACGGCGTCAACCCCATGGGAGGCTGCCTGCCCATCCTCATTCAGCTTCCCGTGTTCGTCGCCCTCTATCAGGCGCTTCTCAACTGCATCGAGCTGCGTCATGCATCCTTCATCACCTACCTGCCCGGCACCGATCTGCTCTGGCTGGCCGACCTCTCCGTGAAGGACCCCTTCTACATCACGCCGCTCATCATGGGCGCCACCATGTTCCTGCAGCAGTGGCTCAGCCCCGCCATGGGCGATCCCCAGCAGCGCAAGATCATGATGATCATGCCCGTGGTGTTCACGGTCATGTTCATCAACTTCCCCGCCGGCCTCGTGCTGTACTGGCTGTGCAACAACATTCTGTCCATCATCCAGCAGTCCTGGACCCTGCACAGAGCCAAGTAGCAGGGGAAAGACATGAGTGAATCCAAAGAATTCCTAGGAAAAACGCTGGATGCGGCCATTGCGGAGGCCTGTGCCTACTACGACGTGCCCAGAGAAAAGCTTGAAATAGACATCATTGAAGACGCAAAAACCGGCATTTTCGGCATCGTAGGCGCACGCAAGGCGAAAATCCGCGCACGTCTGGCCAAGCTTCCCGACTTCATGCAGAACCCGCTTCCGCAGGAAAAGCCCGAACGTCAGGAAGGCCGCCGTCGCAGCCGCGGCGAACGCCGTCGCGAAAAGCCCGAAGGCGCTGAAGGCGCGAAGGAAGAAAACCGGGATCGCAAGGAAGGCGTCCGGGAAAAACGCCAGGATGACGAGAAGGAACGCGAAACTTCCGCGCAGGAGGAACGCGTGCTGCCCGCCATCCGCACGGCGGGCGTTCCGGCCCTTGCCCAGGCCGTCGAAAAGGCTTCCGGTGAAGCTCCGGCGGAAGAGGTGACGGACGAATCCGACGTTTCCGCCGAAGAGGCTCCGCGCTCCCGTCGTTCCCGTCAGAACCGCGCCTCCCGCAAGGAAAGCGCGCAGAAGAACGAAGAATCCGACGCTCTCGAAAGCACCCTGCCCCGCGTTCCTCTTGCGGAGCTCGATCAGGAAAAACTTGCGGGAACGACGAAGAACATCATCAGCCGCCTCGTTGCCCCCATCCTCGACGTGGATGCCGAAAACGTGGATCTCTCCCTGGAAATCGGAGAAGACCGCGTGCAGGTTTCCGTGAAAAGCGAGGACACGGGCCTTCTCATCGGCCGCGACGGACAGAATCTTGCCGCCGTGCAGTATCTGGCTTCGCGCATGATCACGCGGGCCATGGGCTCGCAGGTGCGCCTGCAGGTCGATGCCGGAGACTACCATGTGCGGCAGGACTCCCGTCTGCAGGAACTTGCCCTTTCCCTCGCCGAAAAGGTGAAGGCCACAGGCAAGGTACAGACCACGAGGCCCCTCAGCGCCTATCAGCGCAGGGTCATCCATCTGGCACTTCAGGATGATCCCGACGTGCAGACGCGCAGCTCCGGCGACGGACCGCTCAAGCACGTCGTCATTCTTCGCCGCAAAGACTGATCACATCGCCCGGCAGACCGCACGTCTGCCGGGCGTTTTCTCACGCGTTCCGACAGACCGCACTCTTCCCCTTGCCGCTCCCTTGCGCCTCGACGCTTCCTGGTTTAGAACAAAGGGCTCTTGGAAGAATGTGCGGCTTCATGAATCCCGCTTTCCGCGCGCGTTGCGGAAGAACTCGTCCTTTTCCTGTATCCGGGCGCGGTCGATCCCGCCCGTCCGAGCGGCATGCCCTGCACGGCACGCTCGAAAGGAGTTTCTGATGAACAAGCCCGGCATCGGCCTTGCTCCCGAAGGTGCGCCCATCATCGGTCTGCTTACGGTCGTTTCTCTCTGCTCCGCCCTTCTCGACTGGTGGCCCGTCACCGTTGTTGCGCTCATCCTTCTGTGGTTTTCCGTCCACTTCTTCCGTGACCCTGAACGCGTGGTACCGCAGGAAGAAAACATTGCCGTCAGCCCTGCGGACGGCCGCGTCGTGCGCATGGAGCCCCGCACGGATCCCATGACCGGCGAAACCAGACTGTGCATTTCCATCTTCATGAACATCTTCAGCGTGCACGTGAACCGTGCGCCCGTTTCCGGCACGGTCACCGGCATACGCTATCTGCCCGGCAAGTTCTTCAACGCCGCTCTCGACAAGGCCTCCACCGACAACGAACAGTGCCGCTGGCTCATGCGTGATGAAAACGGCGATGAGTGGACCTTCGTTCAGATCGCCGGACTCATCGCCCGCCGCATCGTGCCCCACGCCGAACAGGGCGACACGCTCAAAAGAGGACAGCGCTTCGGCATGATACGCTTCGGCTCCCGCGTTGACGTCTATCTGCCCGCCGACTATACTTCTTCCGTTTCCATCGGCGAAAATGTCTTTGCCGGTCAGACTGTTCTGGCTAAAAAGTCCGCTTCCGAAGAAGCATGAAAGAGGCCCCCATGCGCGATCCCAACAAGCCCGTTCCCCGCGGCGTCTATATTCTGCCGAATCTTTTCACCACCGCCAGTCTCTTTGCCGGATTCTTCAGCATCATTCTCGCCTTCAAGGATCAGTTCGACCTGGCGGCCTGGGCCATCCTCGTCGGCGCCGCCATGGACGGCCTCGACGGCAAGGTGGCACGCCTTACCGGCACGGCCAGTCAGTTCGGCATCGAATACGATTCCCTGGCCGACGACGTGACCTTCGGCGTGGCTCCGGGCCTTCTGGCCTATGCCTGGCAGCTGCATACCTTCGGCCGCCTCGGCCTGGCCGTGGCCTTTCTGTTCTGCGGCTGCGCGGCCCTGCGTCTGGCCCGCTTCAACGTGGGCGTTTCCACCACGTCCAAACGCTTCTTCGTCGGCCTGCCCAGTCCTGCCTGCGCCTGCGTCATGGCGACCTTCGTGCTGTTCATGCCCTACTATCCCGACTTCCTCATGCCCATACTCCCCGGCCTCACGCTGATTCTCTCCGTCATCGTGCCGCTGCTCATGGTGAGCCGGGTGCGTTACTTCTCCTTCAAGGAATTCGGATTCATCAAGGCCCATCCCTTCCAGACCATGGTTGCCACGCTCATCGTGCTCAGCATGGTGTTCTCGCTGCCGCGCCTGTTCTGCTTCCTCATCCTCATAGGCTACGTCATTTCCGGCCCGGCCTACACCTACATCCTGCGCCGCAGGGGGCGTCAGATCGACCCCGAGGCCGCCGACGCCGCCAGAGCCGCGGCAGCGCGCAAGGCCGAACAGTCCACCGTGCAGGAAGCGGAAGGCCCCGCAGAAAAAACCGCAGAATAATGCTGCCCCGAAAAATGCCGAAGGCCGCCGTCCATGAGACGGCGGCCTTTTTCATACCTGAAAAAAACAGCACCTGAAGCCGTACCGCACCTTCTGAAAAGTCCATGTCCTCAGCGACGCTTCTTTTCCCGGCAAAACCGCTCTTCATCGCGCATCCGCCCGGACCTGCCGCCTCAGCCGCATCGTACCGGTCCGCTGAGCAGCACCTCCCGTCCCGGAGCCGTGCCCGCAAAAAAAGGCCGCGCTTTGGGGAAACGCGGCCACTTTTGCGGCTTTCTGAATCTGCTACCGGTAATTTTCCAGCAGAAACATGGGCTTGATCGCCACCACCTCGTCGTATTCCGTCTGACTGACCTTCACGCTGGAATTGAGCGCACGGAGCACGGTCTTCATGTCCTCGTAGGCTTCGGGAACCGTCTCGGAACGCCCTTCCCGAATGGAGCGTATCATGCGCGAAAGCGTGGCGGGATGCGCATAGCGTGCGGGCAGGGGAAAGTCGGGATAATCCCTGATGTAGTCCGCCATGTCGGCGCGGGCCCTGTCCAGCGCGGCGGCTATGGCCCGGCTGTTGTTGCGGGCCGTGGGCAGAACGTTGGCCCCGGCAAAAAAGAACAGCACGGCCAGCCCTATGAGCGTGACGTATATGCCGTAGTCGCCATCGCCGGAAAACCACGTGTACGCTCCGTAGGCGGACGCGACGAGCGCAAGGCAGAAAATGGCGAGAGCCACCCATTTGTGAACGGGATTGGTCAGCTGATCGACGCGTCTTGCCTTGCTTGCCGCAGCAAGACGCGTCGCAAGGTCGGGACGCTTTTCCAGAAAGGCCATGGCGTCGCGAAGTCTGGCAAGACTTTCCTCCGCCACGGAAGAAAGATGCTTCACGTATCTCGCCTCTTCCGCGGCTCTGGCCTCGGCGAGCCTTTTCGCAGCAGCCTCGGACATGGTCTTGATATGGGGGAAACGGTGCTGAATTTCGGCAAGCATCATGTCCACATGGCTTTCATGCTTGAACGTGCACTGCACGCTCTCTCCGTTGTCGTATTCCACCACGAGATAGGGAATGGAACC
This sequence comes from uncultured Mailhella sp., assembly GCF_905187505.1. Taxonomy (GTDB): domain Bacteria; phylum Desulfobacterota; class Desulfovibrionia; order Desulfovibrionales; family Desulfovibrionaceae; genus Mailhella. The sequence goes on along the minus strand of NZ_CAJJIC010000017.1, from coordinate 158 downwards.
GAAGATGCCCTTGCCGGTAAAACCGCCCCTGCTCATGGCCACGCGCTTGTAGGCCCGTTGAATGTTGGACGCGGGCACATAAAAACGGCGCTCCATGAACAGACTGTTCAGATACAGCGCCTTGCGCCCGACACCGCAGGGACCGAACACGAGACAGG
>NZ_CAJJIC010000016.1 GCF_905187505.1 uncultured Mailhella sp. | reverse complement strand
ATTTCGTCCAGTCCCGGGGCCCCGCTCTTCCCGACCGTCAGGCCGGGAAGTCTCGACAGGGCAATCACGAGACCGTCCGCACGCTGCACGGCGATTAAACGCGAAGCGGCGGGCAAAGTGCCCGCCGCCTGAATCGTCATGCCCTGCGGGCACGTCGCGTTACTTGTTGTCCAGCGTCACGGTGATGAAGAAGGTTTCGCCATGGCGATTGACCTGCAGCATGACGGCTCCGCGTTCCTTTCCTTCCTTGCGGACGATGGAAACGAGCTCCTCGGCGCTGGTCACGGGCTTGAGGTTGGCCGACAGTATCACGTCGCCGGTACGGATGCCGGCTTCGGCCGCAGGACCGTCGCCCTTCACGCTCACGACGAGCAGACCCTTCACATCGGCGGAAAGCTGAAGCGCACGGGCATCCTCGGGAGTAAGAGGCTTGATGCTCACGCCGAGATCGCCGCCTTCACTCTGCTGACCGGGATTCTGCGCGGTCGTGCTGTGGGAGGAACGTTCGCCGAGCGTGACGGTGGTCTTCACTTCCTTGCCGTTGCGCAGCACCACGACGTCCACCTTGGTGTCGGGCTTGAGGGAGGCCACGCTTCTCGTGACGGCGGAGGCGCTGTCGATGTCGGTGCCGCCCACGCGTACAATCACGTCGCCCGCACGCAGACCGGCCTTGTCGGCAGGTTCGCCGTCAAGCACGGAGCCGATGAGCGCGCCCTTGGAGCTCTTGAGTCCCAGCGCCTTGGCCGTGTTTTCGTCCACGTCCTGAATGGTCACGCCGAGCCAGCCGCGGCTGACCTTCTTGCCTTCGCGCAGATCGTTGATGACCTTGGACGCGAGACTGCTGGGAATGGCGAAGCCTATGCCCTGACCGTTGGCGGAAATGGCGGTATTGATGCCTATGACCTCACCCGCCAGGGTGATGAGCGGGCCGCCGCTGTTGCCGGGGTTGATGGAAGCGTCGGTCTGCAGGAAGTTGTCAAAGGGACCGGCGTGAATGTCGCGGCCCTTGGCGCTCAGGATGCCGGCGGTCACGGTGTTGCTCAGACCGAAGGGATTGCCGATGGCCACCACCCAGTCGCCCACTTCCATGGCGTCGGAATCACCGAACTTGAGCACGGGCAGAGCGGTCTTGCTTTCAACCTTGAGCAGCGCAAGGTCGGTTTCCGCGTCGGTGCCCACCACCTTGGCGGCGAGACCGGCGGACTTGTCGCCGTTGAGCTTCACGGTGATCTTGTCGGCGCCTTCCACCACATGGTTGTTGGTGACGATGTAGCCGTCTGCGGAAATGATGAAGCCGGAACCGAGCGCGCTGCTCTTCTGCTTGGGAGCGGGCTGGCCGGGACGCATGCCGAAGGGACCGCCGAACTGTTCAAAGAACTGGTCCATGCCGGGGAAGCTGAACATGCCCATCACGGGGCTTTCCACTTCACGCTCGGTGCTGATGTTCACCACCGCGGGACCGGCGTTCTTGGCCAGAGGAACGAAATTTGGCAGCATGGGAGCCGCCGTGGCCGACGAGGCCAGGAACATGAAACCCGTGACGGCCAGCGCCGTTTTTTTAAGGATGCCGTTCATAAGAGAACTCCTTGTGCATTCGTATTTCAGGGGAGATGAGGCTCCTTGATTCGTTGTACTGCGCAGGAGCCTTTCATGCCATTGTAATTCCGAAAAAAGGCTTATTGCTGTGCCGTACCGCCGTTTCCGGCCGCTCCCCCGCCGCAGGAAGAGCAGTTGCCGTGACAGGGAGCGTTCCGGTTGAGCCTCTTGTCGTTCATCCAGGCCGGACGCGGCCCTATCTTGAAGGGAAACGCGCCCGTCTTGAGCGGACTGGGTGCGGAAACGAGCCGGGCCGTGTTCTGCGACCCGCACTTGGGGCAGGTTATGACGTCGTCGTCATCAAAAGCCAGCTCTTCAAAGGTGTGCCGGCAATCTCTGCATTCAAAATCGTACAGCGGCATGGTAAAACTCCTCGCGAGAAAAATGGAAGGCGGCAGGGCTCTCCCGCCTTCTCTCTGCTGCTAAATAAGCACCCTACACCAGCTGGCAAGGGTAATGCAAAAGGCCAAAAAGCGCTTTTCAATCGCTCCGGCAACATTTGGTAATGAATTTTTATAAATAAAAACAGTATATTATATATTTTCTTGTCAAAATTTCCCCGTCTGCTCCACCGTTTCAGCCAATTCTTGCATAGTGTTACAGCTCCTTCAGGGCTTCTCGCAGAAGGGCCCTTTTCCGAGGCCCTTTCCCGGTCGCCCGTGCCTATGCGGCACTCTCCGACGCTGCAATGCCGGGAAAGAACGGATGCCCGTGCACGCTTAGGTACGGAAAGGAGCCCAGCGGAGAAACGCCCGCGCACGCACGGGACGCCGCCGCGTCCCAGGGATCGCGCACCGACAGGAACTATCGCCCGGGAGCGTGGTGAAACAGGACGCCGGAGCCGGAAAGTTCAGCCTTGACGCCGCCGAAGGAAAAGCGACGGGGAAAGAGACGACGACGCCAGGCCCTCTCCATGTCTTCGAGCACATCCGCGCGGGCCTGACCACGAAGACCGCGCACCCCTTCCGCCATGGCGCGCAGTCTGCCCGCCTCGCCGAGCCCGTAAAGGGACGCGTCGGCAATGAAAAGGCCGTCTTCCGTCTTCTCCAGAGCGGCCCCCACCCTCTCGTCCCAATAGCGCTCATCCCTGCGCGCCGCACGCCACAGACGACGCACACAGTCAAAAAACGAAGGATTCTCCGCCAGCATAAGAGGCACGACGTCGAGGCGTACGCGGTTTCTCTTCCAGGCACGGCTTTTGTTGGAAGCGTCTTCCTGCCACTCAATGCCGAGTCTTTGAAGCATGGCCGTGCAGTCCTTTTTTTCCAGCATGAGCATGGGCCGCAGCACATGGCGGCCCGGCTCGTCCACCACGCCTCTCATGCCGCCGAGTCCCGGCCAGGCAGCCCCGCGGGAAAGGCGCATGAGCACGTCTTCCGCAAGATCCCCTGCGTGATGCGCCGTAAGCACCCATCGCGCGCCCGCCCTTGCCCGGCAGTCCTCCAGAAAGGCATACCGCACGCGTCGTCCCGCCTCTTCCACGCCGCAGTGCCACTCCTGCGCCTTCTCACCTACGTTCTCCCGCCGCACGAAAAACGGCACATCGAAGCGGCGGCAGAGTGCGGCTGCGGCCTCGGCCTCGGCCGCGCTCTGCTGCCGCAGACCGTGGTCAAGATGCGCGGCGAAAAGCGTAAGGTCAAAATGCTCGCGCAGCGCGCAGAAAAAAACGAGGAGCGCCGTGGAATCGGCTCCGCCGGAGAGCGCCGCAACGAGCTTTGCGCCCCGAAGATCCACCCCGAGCTCATCCCGGACAAAGCGTGCCACGGCAAGCGCCGTGCGCGCGTCTTCGGCGGCAAGATCTTTCAGGGAAAACATATCGTCCGGCATGAAGCCTCCTTTGCTCTGACGCGTTCATGGAAACAGGTTCACTATTCCGGCCCCAAAAACGTTTGTCAAACCGTCGAGTCCATGAAAAAAGGGCCCGAAGGCCCTTTTGCGGCACGTGCGGCCTCTTCTCCGTCGGCTCCGGGACTCTGCCTCTCCGGCAAGGCCCCCTCTCCGCCTTCAGCCTCCGATACGGTCGCTTCATGCGGAGTCGCCCGGCAGCGCCGCGCTACAGGTCGTGATGCAGCATGCGGAACTCGGCCATCTTTTCATATTTCGTGCCCGGGCGGCCGTAGTTGCAGTACGGATAGATGGAAATGCCGCCGCGGGGGGTGAATATGCCCGTCACCTCGATGTAGCGGGGATCCATGAGCGCTATGAGGTCCTTCATGATGACGTTCACGCAGTCCTCATGGAAATCTCCGTGGTTGCGGAAGCTGAACAGGTAGAGCTTGAGGCTCTTGCTTTCCACCATCTTCACGTCGGGGATGTACTCGATGCGTATCTCCGCAAAGTCCGGCTGTCCCGTGATGGGGCACAGACTCGTGAATTCCGGACAGTTGAAGCGCACCCAGTAATCGTGTTCGGCGTGACGGTTCTCAAACGTCTCCAGCACTTCCGGAGCATAGTCCTGCCGGTATTTCGTGGGAGAACCCAAGAGCGTGAGGTTGTCGTCCTTGCGGTCATGCATGGTTCATGTCTCCTGAGGGCGGAACGCCGCCCGCCTTTCTTTTCTTTTCAAGATAGCGCTCCAGGCCCTGACGACGCAGACGGCAGGAGGGGCATTCACCGCAGCCGTCCCCGGGAATGCCGTTGTAGCAGGTCACCGTGCGCGTGCGCACGAGCTCGAACACGCCGAGCCTGTCGGCCAGCTCCCAGGTCTGCGCCTTGTCGAGCCACATGAGCGGCGTATGAATGACGAACTGTTCGCCCATGGCAAGATTGAGCGTGACGTTCATGGAACGGATGAACGTGTCACGGCAGTCGGGATAGCCGGAAAAGTCCGTCTGGGAAACGCCGGTGACGATGTCGCGCATGCCCTGCTCTCTTGCGCATACGGCGGCCACGCCGAGAAAGAACATGTTGCGGCCCGGCACGAAGGTGTTGGGCCAGCCGCCTTCGGGCTTTTCCCTGTCCATGGTCATGGCCGGATCCGTGAGCGAGCTGCGGCCTATGCGGGAAATGAAGGTCACATCCTGCACATCCAGCGGAATCTTCGCCTCCTCGGCAATGGAACGGGCCATGTCCAGCTCGCGGCGGTGCTTCTGCCCGTAGAAAAAGCTCAGCGCCCTCACGTTTTCAAAGCGCTCGCGAGCCCAGAAAAGGCAGGTGGTGGAATCCTGTCCGCCGCTGAACACCACAAGAGCGCCGGCCATCAGGAGACCTCCCGTATTTTAAGGATGTTGTAGGAAATGCCTTCATCATACACGTCGGTCTCCTCCACGCGCTTGACATGGTCCACCACGCGTATGGTCACGGGCAGCACGATGATTTCATAAACCGTCTTGAGCGCGGTCTGGGCCAGCATCATGGGAAGCATGTCGGCAAAGGACATCATGCCGGCAAAGGCGCAGGGGAAGAATATGAGCGAGTCCACGCCTTCGCCCACCAGCGTGGAGGCGATGGCGCGAAGCGAGAAGTGACGCCCGCGGGAGGCCACCTTCATGCGGCTCATGACGTAGGCGTTGAGAAAGGAACCGGCCAGAAAGGCGAGAAAGCTCGCCGCAGCGATGCGCGGAGCCAGACCGAACATGTAGTTGAAATGCGCAGCTCCGTCCCAGAACGGCGCGGCAGGCAGAAACACGGCGATCTGCCCGAGTGCCGCCACGAGAAAGTTCATGGCAAAGCCCGTCCAGATGATGAAGCGCGCCCTGCGGAAGCCCCACACTTCGGCGATGCAGTCATTGATGATGTAGGAAACGGGGAAGACGATGACGGCCGCAGGAAGAGCAAGTGAGCCCAGCATGAAGATCTTGGCGGCCAGCAGATTGGAAATGATGAGGCAGGTACAGAAAACGATGCCGAGCAACATGAACGTTGCCGAAAAGGAATGTTGTTTCATAGCTTGTTTTTTACGTGGTTCTCAAGCACACGGCTCAGGTTGAACATTCGGGGCCGAAAAAAAACGAAAACGGGCGGCAGACCTCCTTGACTGAAAAAACGTTCGCAGGGCGACTATGCATCAAACCGCCACGCATGGCAAATGCTTTCGCCCGCAGAAAAACGGGGGCAAGGCATGCATAACCGATGATTTTTTCTACAAAAGAGTCATATTTCCTCTCCCGCTTTCCGAAGAAGCCCCGCCTTGACAGAAGGATTCTTTCATGGAAAAGAAGTCTGGCGTCCCTGATTTTCCGATTTTGTAAAAGATGGAACGCCGACGTACCGGACACCTGCGGAGCATGAAGGACCGGTCTCCCTGCCACTCATTCCGCCGTCTCATCCGACGGCACGCATATTTTCCGGAGGAGAATCCATGAAAACCCGCATCAGCCTGCCCGTGCAGATGGCCATAGGCATGGCCCTCGGCATAGTCGCCGGTCTCGCCGCCCCTTCCATGGGCTTCGACACGGCATGGTTCAAGCCCATTGGTCAGCTCTTCATCAACCTCATCCGCATGGTCGTCGTACCGCTCGTTCTGGCCACCATCGTGGCCGGCGCCGCCAGCGTGGGTGATCTCAGCAAGCTCGGCCGTCTGGCCACCAAAACCCTCATCTACTATTTCTGCACCACCGCCGTGGCCGTGTTCATCGGTCTTCTGTTCGCCAACATCCTCAATCCCGGCGAGGGTCTGAATCTCTCCACCGAAGGCCTCAAGGCGCAGGCCGTGCAGGCGCCGAGAATGGTGGACGTGTTCCTCGACATCGTGCCTTTGAACCCCATCGACGCCATGAGCAAGGGCAACATGCTGCAGGTCATCTTCTTTGCCATGATCTTCGGCTTCGGCCTGAGTGCCGTGGGCGAAAAGGGCAAGACCGTGCTTTCCTTCTTTGAAGGCTGCGCCGAGGTCATGATCAAGGTGACCAACATGGTCATGGTCTACGCGCCCTTCGGCGTGTTCGGCCTCATCGCCTTCACCGTGGCCAGCCACGGCGCGGCCGTGCTGCTGCCGCTCATCAAGGTCATCGGCGTCATGTACGTGGCCTGCGTATGCCACGTCTTCGTGTGCTACCTGCCTCTCGTGAAGGCCTGCGGCCTCAGCATCCCCCTGTTCTTCAAGATGCTGGCCGCCCCCATGATCATTTCCTTCACCACCTGCTCGAGCGCCGCCGCCCTCTCCACCAACCTCATTCAGGTGCAGAAGCTCGGCGCCTCCAAGCCCGTGGCCTCCTTCTCCATCCCGCTCGGCAACACCATCAACATGGACGGCACCGCCGTCTACATGGGCGTGGTGGCCATCTTCGTGGCCGAGCTCTACGGCATTCCCATGCCCTTCGACAAGCAGTTCGAGATCATTCTCGTGGGCGTTCTCGCCTCCATCGGTACCGTGGGCGTGCCCGGAGCCGGTCTTCTCATGAGCTCCATCGTGTTCACCCAGGTGGGCATTCCTCTTGAAGGCATCGCCATCATCGCAGGCATCGACCGCGTGATGGACATGGCCCGCACCTCCGTGAACGTGCTCGGCGACGCCACCGGCGCCATCGTGGTTTCCCGCTGGGAAGGCGAATTCAGCCCCGAGGCGGGCGCTCGCTTTGCCGAGGAAGAAGGCGACTAGAGCTCGTCCAGGGTTCCGTCTTTGAAGGGGCCGCCGCAGGGCGGCCCTTTTTTTGCGACGTCTCTTCCCCGGCAAGGACGCTTCGCATTCCGCGTCCTCTCCCCGTACGCATCGGATGCGGTCTTTCATTCCTTCTTGCCATCCCCTTTTCTTGCCGGTACAACCAGAAGCCGGAGGAAACATCATGATAGCCAAGGCCCGCGCCGATCAGCTCGTTTTTGAACAGGGACTCGCCGAAAGCAAGGAGCAGGCCCGCCGTCTCATCATGGCGGGCAAGGTGGCGCTTGCACCCGACGAGGAGCACCCCGAAAGAGCGCCGGAGCTCGTGCAGAAGCCCGGCCATCCCTACAAGATCACCACGCAGTTCCAGCTTGTGGGCGTGGAACGCTTCGTAAGCCGCGGGGCGTACAAACTGCTCACCGCGCTCGAACGCTACCACATCGACGTGAAGGGCTTTGTCTGTCTCGACGCGGGCGCTTCCACCGGCGGCTTCACCGACTGCCTCCTGCAGTACGGGGCAAGCCGCGTCTATGCCGTGGACGTGGGGCACGCCCAGCTCCATGAACGCCTGCGCGCCGATCCCCGCGTCATTTCCCGCGAAGGCGTGAACCTGCGTACCGCGCCGCCCGACACCGTGCCCGAATCCGTGGACATGATCGTGGCCGACGTGTCGTTCATCTCGCTCACCATGGTGCTGCCGCACTGCCTGCGCTGGCTCAAGGACGGCGGCATAGCCGTGGGTCTCATCAAGCCTCAGTTCGAGGTGGGCCCGGGGCAGACCGTGAAGGGCGTGGTGCGCGACGAGGCCGTGCGTCAGGACGCCGTGGACAGAGTGCTCGCCTTCATGGAACAGGAGGGACTGCAGTGCCTCGGCGTGACGCCCGCAGCCATCAAGGGGCCCAAGGGCAATCAGGAATTTCTGGCCTACTGGCGCAAGAGCGAAAAGGCGACGCCTCAACCGTAACGCTGAACAACGGGAGGACACTCATGTCCGATCTTTCCATGCTGAATCCCGGACGCATTCTCGTCTGTCAGCAGCGGCAGATAGGCGACGTTCTGCTGTCCACGCCGGTATTCGAGCTTCTCAAAAAACGTTTTCCCGAGGCTGAGCTCCATCTTTTCACCGAAAAGAAATGCGAACCTCTGCTGCGCCACAATCCCTTCATCGATGAGTTCCACCTCATCGACAGGAAGGACGGATTCTTCCGCCAGCTGGCCTTCTACCGCAAAGTGGCCGCCTGCCGTTTCGACGTGGTCATTGATCTGCAGCAACTGCCCCGCTGCCGCATGATGTCGCTCATGAGCCGCGCCCCCGTGCGTCTGTCCTTCCCGGCCTCCGTGCTTTCCGGTCTCATCTACAACCGCCTCGTCACGCCGAAGGACGGCTACGCCTCGGAAACCAAGGCGTCTCTGCTCGCGCCTTTCGGCATTCTCTGGCATAAGGAAGGTCCGCGCATCTTTCTCACGGACGAGGAGCGCTCGCAGGCCGGCGCCGTCCTTGCCGGCTGCGGCCTGCGGCCGGGCGACCGGCTCATCGCCATCGACTCCACCCACCGCCGCTCCTCCAAACGCTGGCCCGCCGAGCGCTTCGCACGCCTCATGTCCCTTTTGAAGAAAGAGGACGCATCCTTCCGCTTTCTGCTTCTTCGAGGCCCCGGCGAAGAGGCCGACATAGCGGCGCTGCGCGCCCTGTGCCTCGGCCTCGGCATGAAGCCCGAAGACCTTCTGGCGCCCGAGCCTCTGCCGGACATCCGTCTTTCGGCCGCGTGTCTCAACGTCGCGGAGCTGCTCATAGGCAACTGCTCCTCTCCCCGGCACATGGCCGCCGCTCTCGGCGTGCCGAGTCTGGTCATTCCCGGGGCCTCGGGCACGGCCTGGAAATTTCCCTCTCCTCTGCACAGGGAACTGCGCCCGAACCTGCCCTGCCAGCCCTGCTCGAAAACGGAATGCGCCGATCCGCAGTGCCTGCTCAGGGTTTCACCTGAAGAGGCGCTCAAAGCTGCGCTGGAGCTTCTGCAAGAATGCCGCCGGAACTAGCTGCGGTGCAATCCTCTTACGAAATGCCGTAAAAGAAGGCCGGAATCTCCAGAGAAATTCCGGCCTTCCGCTGTTCTGAAAGAGCAGATCTCACGGCTGCGCCGACGCGGTCTCCGGTGCAGGTTCGGAAGATGCCGGCACGGCGGACGTCGCCGGAGCAGAAAAAGCGGAAGACGACGGGACCGCCGCGGATTCAGAGGACGCCGCCTCGGGCGAGGACGTTCCGGCCCCGGCCATTGCGGAAGAAGCCTCCCCGGATGCCTCAGAAGAGGCCTTTGCCTCCGTCGCAGTCTCGGAAGACGACGCAGAAGACATGGCCGGAGCAGAAGACACGGGAGACGACGGGACCGCAGAGGCGGCGGAAGAATTCGCAGATGTCGCCGGAACAGACGCGGAAGGCTCGGCAGCGTCATCTTCTGAAGACGCGGGAGAAGCGGAAGACGTGCCGCCCTCCGAAGAAGCCGGACGCTGCGCGGGATTCTCTTTGGAAAGGCCCGAGTGCGAAGGGGAAAAGTTCAGGGAACCGGAAACTTCCGGGAATACTCCGCCCGAAGTCTTCGAGGACGGAGTTCCTCCGCCCGAAGACGACGGGGACGAAACGGATCCCTGCTTCTGCTGCACGGCGGCAGAGGCAGGAGAAGAAGGCCGTCCCGCCGCATAAACGTCGCTCTTCGCTCCGGAAGCCCCCTGTCCCGCGCCCGGAGCGATCGTCCGTTCCTCCTTCGAAAGCGCTGCAGCCGGAGCGGAGGAAGCGTTCTGCCGACTTTCGGCGCGACGGTGAAGAATCTCGTCCGCCCGGTCATGCATCTGTTCGGCCATGCGTCGACACACGTCCGCAGCCGCCTTCACGGTTTCCACGGAACTGTTCCTGCGGCTCAGCCACTCCCCGAGAAAAAGCAGCTCGGAAGAAGAAAGGGTCTTGCCTTCCGCCTTGCGCTGAATGGCGTAGGCCATGTCGTTTCTGGCCCGCTCCTGCCTTTCGGCGTACATGCCGGCCACGCGGGTGCTCTCCGCCATGCGGCGGCTCTGTATGGCAACCTCGTCCCTGTCGCCGCTTTCTCTGGCCAGAGAAAGGGCCATGTACGCCCTGGCAAAGTTGTCGTTGGCCTCCGCCTCATGCGCGGCTTCACGGCGTATGGCTCCGGAAAGCGCGGGAAGATCCACCGAGGACGCGGCATCCAGAGAAACGGCGAGACGCCGGAATCTGTCGGCATACACGTCGAACATGTCCGCAACCTGTGCGTCGGAAAGCGGCTGCCTGCGGCTCTCGCGGGCGACGCGCTCCATTTCTTCCAGAAACGACGGCGCATACATCTGATAGAGCACTTCCAGCATGCCGGGCGTGAACGCATAGTTCAGAATGGAGGAACGACTTTTCAGAGGGTCGCGCTCCACGCTGCGCAGCGTGCCGGAGTTGCTGTAGCGGAAATTTGCCTGAATGAGCGTGACGGACGTGCGTCCGCTGCGCCCTTCATGATGAGAAGGCACATAGCCGGACGCCAGCCATGCGGCCATGTCGCTCACGAAACGGGGCGTAACCACGGAATCCCGCCGCCCGGCATCGGGCAAGGGCGGACGGTCTTCCACGGGGCCGGACGCGCTGTCGCCGTCTTCTTCGGCGGTTGCCGGCTGCGCCATGGCCCTGTCCACCCTGGCAAGAAGCTCGGCCTGAGGGTCAAGAGGCTCGGGACGCGGCTCGTCGTTCAGAGAAGCCGTCACCTCATGCGCCGTATTCTCTTTCTGTGCGGACGTATCCTTGCCGTCGCCGTCCTCTTTCGAGGCCGTCGGGGTCGGAGCGCCGTTGCCCGCATCCGCGCCCGTCATGTTCCGCACCACGTTTCTGGCTTCGTCCACGACAGGAATCCTGCCTTCCGGCACAAGGAACCACGCGGCTCCCCCCAGACAGCACAGAACAAGAACGCACGCGGTGACGTTGCGAAAAGTACGGGAAGAATAGGCCATGAGCGGAACACTCCGTCTTGCCCGGGACGGCCCGGGCATCTGTGAAGATTGCAGTTTTACACTTCCTCCGTTTTAGCGTATTCCTCTGAGTCTGTGAAGTGCGCTTTCAGCGCATTCCCCTCCCATCGCAACCCCGAACATCGCCATTTTTCACGAGGTCTCCCCATGAAGTGCCGCCGCTGCCATGCACGCGCCGTCGTCTCCCTGCCCAGCCACAACACCGCCTTCTGTCCCGACTGCTTTCTGGACTTCTTTTCAAAACAGGTCGACAGAGGCATCCGGGAACAGGGACTCATGACCAGAAAGGACCGTGTGCTCGTGGCTCTTTCCGGCGGCAAGGATTCGCTCGCCCTCATGCTCGAGCTCGGCCGTCAGGGCTACGACGTCACGGCCCTGCACATCGACCTCGGCATTCCCGAGTCCTCGCCCGCCGCTCGTGCCGTGGTGGAACGGTTCTGCAGAAAGTACGACTTTCCGCTCATCATCCGCGAGATGGCGGCCGAAGGTCTGGCCATTCCCGAAGTGAAGGCCGCCCTTCGCAGACCCGTCTGTTCCGCCTGCGGCAAGATCAAGCGCTACTACTTCAACCAGACCGCTCGCGAAGGCGGCTTCAACGTGCTTGCCACGGGCCACAATCTTGATGACGAAGTGGCAAGACTCACCAGCAACACGCTGCGCTGGGACCGGGCATATCTCAGCGATCAGGGGCCGCTGCTCGAGGACTCCGACGGATTCACGCGCAAGGTCAAGCCGTTCTGGCGTCTCACGGAATTTGAAACGGCCAATTACGCCTTTCTCATGGGCATAGAAAACCATTACGCTCCCTGCCCCTACAGCGAGGGCGCAAGCTTTTCCACCCTGAAAAGCCTGTGGATAGACCTTGAGGAAAAAATGCCCGGCCGCAAGATGGACTTCTACCACGGCTTTCTGGAACGCGGAAAGCCGGCCTTCCGGCAGCAGGAAGTCGAACGGGGAGAAAAGCTTTCGCCCTGCGCGCGCTGCGGCTACCCCACCTCCACGGAAATTTGCGGCGTGTGCCGCATACGGGAAGCGCTCGCCCAGAAATAAACGCAGACGTTCTGAAAGAAAACGAAACTTGTCTTTTCCTGCAAAATGTCTATTCTGTAAGTGATAAGACGGAATTAGCCGTCTTTCCCCGTCGCTTCCGCGACGGAATGCCGGATTGCCTCAGCCTGACCGCAGGCGACGTCCGGCACAGGATTTGCGTCATGCTGCATGACAAGCGCATTCTGCACACAAAAGCCAAGGAGACAACCATGAAGCTCAGGCTTCTTGCCGTCGCAATGATGGTGGCGCTCTCCGGCTGCGCCTACGATCCCTACGGCCCCGATGTGGCCGGCAGCGTGGCCGTCGGTTCCGGCGGCGTGTACGGCGGCAGCGTCAGCGTCGGCACAGGCGTCTACAGTTCGCCCGGCTACTACGGCACGTCTCTCGTCTTTCCCGTTCTTCCTCCCCCCGTTCTCGTAACCCCGCCTCCGCCGAGGCCTCACCACATCGCGCCGCCCCCGCCGCCGCGCCTTCCTCCCGCTCCGGGGCTGGTCAGGCCCGATCACAGGCCGCCGCCTCCCGGCGTGCGTCCTCCGGGTATAAGACCTCCGGGTATCAAACCTCCGGCCATGCGGCCCGGCGTTCCGGGCGGTCCGAGACCTCCGCTCGTCGCCCCGGGAAGACCCGGCGCTCCCCGTCCGCCCATGATGAAGCCGGGCGCAGGCGGTGTGCCGAAGCCTCCCGTGATGCGTCCCGGCTCATCCCCCCGGCCTCCTCGTCCCTCCATGATCCGTCCGGCCGGAAGCACCCCGCGCCCGCCGGCGCTCCGGCCTTCCGGCGCGAGACCAAGACCGCCGGTCATGCGTCCTTCAGGAGGAGCTTCCCGACCTTCCATCGGAAGACCTTCAGGAGCCCGCCCCGGATTGCCGCGCCCGGGAGGACCACGCCGCTAGCAATCCGCTCCGTGGCGGTCCGCTCCGCCCGGAATGAGCCGTTCCCCAACGATTCCAACAACGCGCAGTCATGCCCATTCAACGCGAAACGCCCGTCGTCTTTGAAACGGCGGGCGTTTTGCGTCCCTTGAAAAACGTCGGTGAAAGACTGCTCGGAACGAGTAAAACGACATGGAACCTCATCTTCGAAGCTCCCTGCGCACGCACTGCCCCGCGCCAGACTTTCGGCGAAATTCCGAACGCCTACTTGTGGAAAAAGAACTTCATGCACCAGCAGAATACCGGCACCATCAGAATCACGATGTAAAGACGCGTCATCTGGAAGGCCATGATCTTGGGAAGATGCTCATTGGCGTCGGCAAGACCGATGACCGCATTGAGCCCGCCCGGAGACGTGGCAAGAATGGAGCCGATCACGTCGATGTCGGTCATGTGACGCACCACGAAGGCCGAGCCGAGCCCCGCCGCAAGCAGGATGAAGGTGCTCAGAAGCATCACGGGAATCTGATCCTTCATGCTTGCGAGCAGATCCAGAGAAAGCATGGACCCCACGCATATGCCGATGCCGAGCTGCGCCACGTTGTAGAAGAGTGAAGGCATCTGAATGTCGGCAAGACCGAGCAGCTTCACGGCCATGCTGCCGACCACGGCTCCGAGCATGCAGCCGCCGGGGATGTTCAAGTACTTGAAAAGACAACCAACCACCGTACCGCTCACGACAAGCATAACAATCTGATGACTCATGACCAACCTCACCGTTTAGTGGGGCGAGCATAACGTGAACGGCTCCGTCTTGCAAACGACGCGCACGTCGCCGTGCCCCGGCAAGGCAGGAAAAGCCCCATGCTTTTGCCCCCCTCTCCGACAGAACGGTGCCGTTCCATCGCCGGTCAGCCCTCAGCCTCCGAGACGCCCTTCCATTCCTCCGCCTTTCCGTCCCGGCCTCCGCTCGGAACCGGAAAAAACGATGAAGGCGTGTTCCTTTTGTCTTCTCTCTTTACGAACCCGGCTTTTTTCCCTACATATAGCCGATAGTTTACGCAGAGCATAAGGTCATGGACCACAGAATACGATCTTTTCCGGCAACCATTGCTCATACCGCCCAACAAGGAGGCTTTGCCCTATGCCGCAGCTGATTTACGGAGTCTGGGACAATGTCGTGTACGACAACCGCGGCTCCGCGGCTCCCACCGCTCCCGAGGACCTGCCGCTGGATCTTTTCGACCAGTTCAATGAGGGAAATCCCACGGAAATCTTCCTCAGCAACCGGGGCTTTCTGGTTTTTTCCCGCACGGCAAGTCTTGTCTGGGCGCTGTGGAAACACCATCAGCGCCTTGCCGCCGAATCCTGCGGCAAATGTTCCCCCTGCCGCTCCGGCTCTCCCATCCTCGCCCAGGAGCTGGAAAAGGCCTGCCGCGGAGAACTCGTGCACTGGGAAGAGGTGCGCGACATCACCGAGCAGATGCATGAGACCTCCCTTTGCGGCGTAGGACGCACGGGCACCACGCCTCTGCTCGACGCCCTTTCTCATTTTCCCGACGAGCTGCGCCCCTTCCCCTTCCACGGCGACGCCGGCTTCTATTCCGTGACCACCAGCCCCTGCATCGAGGCCTGCCCCAGTCACGTGAACGTCCCCCGCTACATCGACTACCTGCAGGACGGCCACAACGATCTTGCCGCAGGCGTGGTGCTCAATCACTACCCGCTTGCCGGAAGCTGCGGCCGCGTATGCGTGCGCTACTGTGAAAAGGCCTGCCGCCGCGGTCAGGTGGACGCTCCCGTGGACATCAAGAACCTGAAGCGCTTTGCCGCCGACGAAACCATCGTGCCCGGCATTCTCAAGCCGGAACCCTGCCCCACCACGAAAAACAAGCGTGTGGCCGTCATCGGCGCCGGACCCGTGGGCGTGACGTGCGCCTATCAGCTTCTGGAAACGGGATATCCCGTGGACATCTATGAGGCCCACGACAAGGCCGGAGGCATGGTGCGCTACGGCATTCCCTTCTACCGCCTTCCCAAGAACGTGCTCATGCAGGAAAACGAACTCGTCAAGGACATGGGCGGCATGTTCTTCTTCAATCAGAAGCTCGGCCGCGACTTCCACATCGACGATCTGTTCAGGCGCGGCTACAAAGCCGTGTTCATCGCCACGGGCTGTCCCCTCGGCGGATACCTCGGCATGGAAGGCGAAGACACGAGCATTCCCGAATATGAAAACGGCATAGAGTTTCTGGAAAAGGTGCACGACGCCCTTGAAGCCGGCGTCACGCCCGAACTGGAGGGCGACGTGGTGGTCGTGGGCGGCGGCAACGTGGCCATGGACTGCTGCCGCTCCGCCGTCCGCATGACGAAGGGCAAGGTGCATCTCGTCTACCGCCGTACCGAGTCCGACGCTCCGGCCGACCGCGAAGAAATCGTGGAAGCCGGCCGCGAAGGCGTGGAGTTCCACTTTCTTTCCGGTCAGCACTCTCTCGTGGTGGAAAACGGAAAGATCAAGGGACTGCGCTGCGTGAAGATGCAGCAGACCGAACCCGATGAAAGCGGCCGACGCGGCGTGAAGCCCATCCCGGATTCGGAATTCGTCATCCCCTGCGACTACGTCATCGCCGCCATCGGCCAGAAAAGCGATCCCTCCATGCTCACCGAAGCCGACGGCATCGCTCTCGACCGCAAAAGCTGCATCGTCGTGGACGAATATCAGGCCACCTCGCGCCCCGGCGTGTTCGCCGGCGGCGACGGCACCACCGGGCCGCGCACCAAGGGGCCGAGCGTGCTCATTCACGGCATGGCGCAGGGCTCCATCGGCGCGCAGGCCATCGCGAGCTACCTCGAATACGACAGACCGCCGTTCCTTGCTCGCGAGCGCATAAGCCAGCTCATCCGTCAGGCCGGACTCTTCGGAGACGATCCTGTCTGCGGTCAGGAAAAGAAGCCCCGCGTGCGGCTGAACGAGCTCACTCCCGCCGAACGCGACCACAACTTCAAGGAAGTGGAACTCGGCATGTCTCAGGAAGAAGCCTGGCAGGAAGCGAAGCGCTGCATGCGCTGTTACCGCATTCTGTCCGTGGTTACCCGCTCCCCCATCCCCGGTTTCAAAGCTTAGTTTATGAGAGAACCCGCCATGAACGCATCCATCAACGGACGTGAATACACTTTCGAGCCGGGAGAAACCATCCTTCAGGTGGCCCGGCGCAACGGCATCTTCATTCCCACCCTCTGCCACTTTCAGCCTCTCGACCACAAGCCCGGCACCTGCCGCGTCTGTCTTGCCGAAGTGACCGACAAACACGGCCGCACCGAAACGGTCACCACCTGCAACACGCCCATGGAAGAAGGCATGCGGGTGAACACCATGTCCCCCCGCGTGCGCAGGATGCAGCGCCTTCAGGTCGAGCTCGTGTTCGCCGATCATGATCAGGATTGCGCGGCCTGTGCCCGTCACGGCGACTGCGAACTTCAGGATCTCGCCGAATACGTGGGACTTTCCACCAACCGCTTCGCCCCGCGCCTTCCGCACGAACGTCCCCTCGACAACACCATGCACGGCATGGTGCGCGACATGAGCAAGTGCATACGCTGCCTGCGCTGCGTGGAGGTATGCCGCAAGGTTCAGGGCGTGGCCGCCCTTACCGTGGACGGCACGGGCACGGGCACGCACATAGGCGTGGGCATGGCCCCCAGTCAGAACACCTCCGCCTGCATCCAGTGCGGCCAGTGCACGCTGGTATGTCCCACCGGCGCTCTGGCCGAGCGCGATGAAAACGACGAGGTTCTCGACTACCTCGCCAACCCCGAACTGACCACGGTGTTCGCCTTCGCGCCTTCGGTACGCGTGGTCATGGGTGAGGAATTCGGCCTTGCTCCCGGCGAAAACGTGGAAGGCAGAATCGTGGCCGCCCTGCGCCGCCTCGGCGCGGACATCGTCATCGACACCGATTTCGCCGCCGACGTGGTCATCATGGAAGAAGGCACGGAACTGCTCGGCCGCATCAGAAACGGCGGCAGACTTCCCATGTTCACGTCCTGCTGCCCCGGCTGGATAAACTATGCCGAAAAGCACTGCCCGGAAGTTCTGCCCTACGTGTCCTCCACGCGCTCCCCGCAGGCCGTGTCCAGCTCGCTCGTCAAGAGCTACCTTGTGGAAAAGACCGGCATTTCTCCTCGAAAAATACGCAACATCTCCATCATGCCCTGCACGGCCAAGAAAGATGAGGCCGCCCGCGCCCAGCTCTATGTCGGCAGTCATCCCGACACCGACGTGGTCATCACCGTGCGCGAGCTCGCCCGCCTGCTCCGCCGCAGCGGCATAGACCTCGCCCGTCTGGAACCCGAGCCTTTCGACAATCCCTACATGAGCGATTCCACCGGCGCGGCCGTCATCTTCGGCACCACCGGCGGCGTCATGGAAGCGGCGGTGCGCACCGTGTACGCCGTGCTCAACCACAGGGAACTGCCCGGAGTCAACGTCATGCCCGTGCGCGGCATGGATGGCCTGCGCGAGGCCGACGTGGATCTCGGCAAGGAACACGGCGTCATCAAGGTGGCCGTGGTGCACGGACTCGCCAATGCCCGCAAGCTCGCGGAACAGGCCGTGGCCGGCACCTCGCCCTACACCTTCATTGAAGTCATGGCCTGTCCCGGAGGCTGCGTGGCCGGCGGCGGCACCTGCCGCATCAAGAAGGACTACCAGCCTCACGCAGGAGAACGGCAGAGGGGGCTTTACGCCATCGACAGCCACATGCCCCGCCGTCAGTCCCACAACAATCCGCAGGTCATCAAGCTGTACGACGAGTACCTCGGCGAGCCCAATTCCCACAAGGCGCACGAACTGCTGCACACCCACTACACCGACCGCAGCAAGGTGCAGACCGAAAGCATTTCCGCAACCAAGAAGAAGCTCACGCTCACCGATCAGTCGGCCTGAACGGCCGCCTTCTGCGCATGAAAAAGGGCCGCCCTTTCCGGGGCGGCCCTTCCGTTTGCCGTGCTCTGCTTCGCTTTTCCGCAACGTTCCGGGACCACAAAACGCAACCTTTTTCCTGTCCCAAAAAACTCTGCGGCTAGCGGGCAAGATCCCGCAGCGCATCCCCGGCCATTCTGTACACCGTCCAGTCCTTCATGGCCTCCGCGCCAAGGGAAAGATAAAAATCGATGCTCGGCCTGTTCCAGTCGAGGCACCACCATTCCAGACGGCCGCAGCCGCGTTCCACGGCAAGGGAGGCGAGCTTCTTCAGCAGTGCCTTCCCGTATCCTCTGCCGCGGCATTCCGGCCGGACGTACAGATCCTCCAGATAGATGCCCGCCCTTCCGAGAAACGTAGAAAAATTATGGAAGAACAGGGCGAAGCCGACTTCCCTGTCGTTTTCAAGGACAAAGAGGACTTCCGCCTTCTTCCGGTCAAAAATCCATTCTTCCAGGGTCGCCTCATCCGCGACGACTTCGTGCCTCAGATGCTCATAATCCGCAAGTTCCCTGATGAACTGCAAAATCAGGGCGGTATCCTTTCGTTCCGCAAATCTGAAAATGAATTCCACGACGCGTTTCCTCCCTGCCCGTACGGGGCATATCTTGATATGACACAAATTTTCCGCCAAGGACAGTCATCCCGACGCCTCCGCACGCCGCACTCCTTTCCTCTTGTCCGCAGCACTCAATCTATCCTCCGGCGCGTGCGCTTCCCCGCTCCCTTTTTCGATGTCCGCTCGTGAAAAAAGACGCTTTATCTGCGAAATCATAAACTTTTTTCAGCAATATCCGTCCGTGCGCTTGACCTGTGCCGAGGCCCGTGCTAGATTGTTCCTGAATTTAAAAACAGCACGAGCTGTTTTGCCAAAGCGCATAGAGACCGGCATGGACTTGGTTGAAGGAACCGGGAGAGATCACCCTTGCAGGGTGGAGCCGAAGGGGCCGCAAGAACTCTCAGGCAAAAGGACCGGTTTTGGACAAACTCTGGAAAGCAGGCATGCACCCATGAGGCAATCCGCGCGGCGGAGAATCTTTCAGGTTGGTAACAGAGGCACAGAGGACGAAGAGATTCGTCTGCTGTGCCTCTTTTTTTATTTCGTTTTTTGTTTTTGCAGGAGAAGGTTCCATGGAACTGAAAACCCCTCTTTACGACGTGCACGTTGAGCAAGGCGGAAAGATGGTCCCCTTTGCGGGCTATCTGCTTCCCGTGCAGTATGCAAGCGGCGTCATCAAGGAACACATGGCCGTGCGTCAGGCGGCCGGTCTGTTCGACGTGTCCCACATGGGAGAAATACTCTTCACCGGTCCCACGGCGCTCGACACGCTGAACCACCTGCTCACCAACGACTTCACCAGCATGCCCGCGGGCAAGGTGCGCTACAGCGTCATGTGCAACGACAAGGGCGGCGTCATCGACGATCTTGTGGTATACAAGTTCTCCGACGAGGAATATCTCGTCGTGGTCAACGCCGCCAACCGGCACAAGGACTACTCCCACATGGCCGCCAATCTTCTGCCCGGAACGAAGGCCGAGGACATTTCCGACTCCGTGGCGCAGCTCGCCCTTCAGGGACCCGCCGCCCCGGCCGTTCTCTCAAAGCTCGTCGCCGCGGACAAGCTGCCTCAGAAGTACTACACCGCCGTGCGCGACGTGGACATTGCCGGCATGAAATGCATGGTCTCCCGCACAGGCTACACGGGAGAGCTCGGCTATGAAATCTACACCGCGCCCGAAAATGCCGTAAAGCTCTGGAAGACGCTGCTCGAAGCCGGGAAGGATGACGGACTCATCCCCTGCGGACTCGGCGCGCGCGACACGCTGCGCCTTGAAGCCGCCATGCCCCTGTACGGTCACGAGATGGACGAGACCATCACGCCCTTTGAGGCCGGACTCGACTTCGGCGTGAAGATGAACAAGCCCGACTTCATCGGCAGGGCCGCGCTCGAAGCTGCGGGCAGGCCTTCGCGCGTACGCGTGGGGCTTGAAATCACGGGACGCGGCATCGCCCGCGAGCATCAGCCCGTGTTCATCGGGGATACGCAGATCGGCACGACCACCTCGGGCACGCACTGCCCCGCCGTGGGCAAGGCTCTTGCCATGGCGCTCGTGGACGTTTCGCACAGCGAGCCCGGAACGCAGGTGGAAGTGGACGTTCGCGGCCGCCGCGTCGGCGCCGTCATCGTGCCGCTTCCCTTCTATCACCGCTAGGAGCCGCAGAACGGGCCTGCGCGCCTTCCGCCCCGGCCCGCCTCTGCCCAAAGGCCACATTTCCCTGCGAACCTCTATCACTCATTCTGGAGGATACCATGTCCAACATTCCCGCCGAACTCCAATACACCTCTTCTCATGAATGGATAAAGAACGAGGACGGTCTCTCCGTCATCGGCCTCACCGACTTCGCCCAGAGCTCTCTCGGCGACATCGTGTTCATCGACCTTCCCCAGGAAGGCGACGCCGTCACCATGGGCGAATCCTTTGCCGACGTGGAATCCGTGAAGGCCGTCTCAGGCGTGTTCAGCCCGGTTTCCGGCACCGTGGCCGCCGTGAACAGCGCGCTCATCGACAATCCCGCCCTGCTCAATGAAAACCCCTACGACGCCTGGCTCATCAAGGTCTCGGACGTCACCAAGACCGGCGTGCTGCTGGATGCCGCCGCCTATGAGGCCGTGTGCAAGTCCGAGGAGGCCTAGGCATGGGCAGCTACATTCCCTCCACGGCCGAAGAACGGAAGGCCATGCTGGAGTATCTCGGACTCGGTTCCATGGACGAGCTGTTCGCCGTCGTTCCCGAGTCCGTGCGCGTACGCTCCCTTAACCTTCCCGAAGGCCTGAGCGAAATGGAAGTGTCCCGCACCATGCGCGGCCTTGCGGACAGGAACGTCCGCTTCCGCAGCGTGTTCCGGGGCGCCGGCGCGTACCGTCACTACATTCCCGCCGTGGTGAAGACCGTCACCTCCCGCGAGGAATTCGTCACGGCCTACACGCCCTATCAGGCGGAAATCAGTCAGGGCGTTCTCCAGTCCATCTTCGAGTATCAGACGCAGATCTGCGAACTCACCGGCATGGACGTGTCCAACGCCTCGGTGTACGACGGGGCCGTGGCCGCGGCCGAAGCCGTGCTCATGTGCCTTGAGCGCCGCAAAACCGGTGTCATTCTCGCCGGAACCGCCGATCCGCAGACCATCACCACCGTACAGACCTACTGCGAGAGCCGCAGCGTGCCCGTCACGGTGCTGCCCGTGAAGAACGGCGCCACGGACCCGGCCGACCTTGCCGCCGCGCTCTCCGACTCCTCGGCATGCCTCTACGTGCAGAGCCCAAACTACTACGGCGTGCTTGAAGACATGGACGCGCTCATTGCCGCCGCCCACGGCGCCGGAGCCCGCGTGGTCATGGGTGCAAATCCCATTTCCCTGGGGCTTCTGAAAACGCCCGGAGAATACGGAGCCGACATCGCCACGGGCGAAGGCCAGCCTCTCGGCATGCCTCTCGGCTTCGGCGGTCCGTACCTCGGCTTCATGGCCTGCAGAAAGGAGCTCATGCGCCGACTGCCCGGCCGCATCGTAGGCGAAACGCAGGATCACGAGGGACGCCGCTGCTTCGTGCTCACCCTTCAGGCCCGCGAGCAGCACATACGCCGCGAAAAGGCATCGTCCAACATCTGCTCAAACGAAGCGCTCTGCGCCATGACCGCCTCGGTATACCTTGCGGCCATGGGCCCGCAGGGACTTCGTCGAGTGGCGGAAAACTGCGCGGCCCACGCGCATTATCTGGCCTCGGAACTGTCCCGCATTCCCGGCTTCTCCCTGCGTCATGAAGGCAGGGAATTCTTCCATGAATTTCTCACGAACTGCCCCGTGGACCCGGAGACGCTCTGCGCAAAGCTGGCCGAGAAGGGCATACTCGGCGGTCTTCCCGTGGAAGGCGGCATTCTGTGGTGCTGCACCGAGCTTTGCACCAGGGGCGACATGGATGAACTCATTACCGCCATCCGGGAGGTGTGCGCACAATGAAACTTCTGTTTGAAAGAAGCCGTCCCGGTCGCCAGGAATGCCTGATTCCCGCCTGCGACGTGCCTGCGGCGTCGTTTTCTCCTTCCGTGCTGCGCGCATCCGCGCCGCGTCTGCCGGAGATTTCGGAAATAGACCTCGGACGGCATTACACCGAACTTGCCTTGCAGACCCACGGCGTGAACAAGGGCTTCTACCCCCTGGGCTCCTGCACCATGAAGTACAACCCCAGGATCAATGAAGAAATGGCTGCGCTTCCGGGCTTTGCGGACATCCATCCGCTTCAGCCCGCAGAAAGCGCCCAGGGCTGCCTTGAAGTGCTCTTCGATGCCGAAAGGCTGCTCTGCGAGATCACCGGCATGGACGGCATGACCTTCCAGCCCGCCGCCGGCGCGCACGGCGAATATACCGGTCTTCTGCTCATCCGCCATTACCATCAGTCAAGGGGCGACGCCGCCCGCACAAAAATCATCGTGCCCGACTCCGCCCACGGCACCAACCCCGCATCGGCGACCATGGCGGGCTTCACCGTGGTGTCCGTGCCTTCCAACGAGAAGGGAGGCGTGGACCTCGAGGCCCTCAGGAAGGCCGTGGGACCGGACACCGCCGGTCTCATGCTCACCAACCCCAACACGCTGGGGCTCTTCGACGAGAACATCCTCGAGATCACGCGCATCATCCATGAAGCGGGAGGCCTCTGCTACTACGACGGCGCCAACCTGAACGCCGTCATGGGACACGCCCGTCCCGGCGACATGGGCTTCGACTGCGTGCATCTCAACCTGCACAAGACCTTCTCCACGCCTCACGGCGGTGGCGGTCCCGGCAGCGGCCCCGTGGGCTGCAAGGCCTTTCTCGAGCCTTTCCTGCCCTCCCCCCGCGTATGCAGAAAGGAAGACGGCTCCTTCGGCTTCGCCACGCCCGAGCACACCATGGGGCGCGTGCGCAGCTTCTACGGCAACTTTCTCGTGGTGGTGCGCGCCCTCACCTACATCCTCACCCTGGGACGCAAGGGCATTCCGGAAGCTTCGGCCATGGCCGTGCTCAATGCCAACTACCTCATGAAGAAGCTCTCCGGCCACTACGACATGGCCTACGACACCCTGTGCATGCACGAGTTCGTCATGACGCTGGAAAAGCTCAAGAATGAAACCGGCGTCTCCGCCATGGACGTGGCCAAGTCGCTGCTTGACTACGGCATCCATCCGCCGACCATGTACTTCCCGCTCATCGTGCACGAAGCCCTCATGGTGGAGCCCACGGAAACCGAAAGTCCCGAAACGCTGGACAATGCGGCCGAAGCGCTTCTTGCCATTCTCGACAAGGCAAAGACCGACCCTGCCTACCTGCACGGCGCGCCGCACCGCTGCCCCATCGGACGGCCCGACGAAGTGCGTGCGGCCCGCACCCCCGTGCTGCGCTACGACTTCGAGACCGCAAAGGAAGAATAACCCCTCGAACCCCGGCCGCCCTGCGGCCGGACTCTGAGGCGACGTGCCGGAACATCTTCGGTACGCCGCCTCTTTTTTTCTGAAAAAACGGGAGGTTCACCTCTTTCTCCTCCTGCCTTATGCTCAGGCATGAACGCTCTCCGCCTGAAAAGCCGCATCCCCCAGCGCTTCTCTCCGTCCCGACACTTGCGAAACGGCACGAAAACGGCTAAATTATTCTTTTCCTCCTCCTTCAATACGATGAAGCGAACGCCATGAGCAGCAGTCAGACGGCCCTGCCCGAACATTTCCGCAGAACGATGTCCGCCGGACGGATGCGCCACGCCGCGGCGCGCCGCATGCCGGGGCGTTCTGTCGCGGCCATTTTCCTTCGCTTCTGCGGGGAGATCGCGCATGCCGTCCCGGCCGGTCTGCCGTGGCGCTTCCGTCCGAAAAACACGGCCTTCTGCGCTCTCGCCCGCATCCGAAAGGGGAGAACCATATTCCGCACGGCAACAAGGGGCAGCCTTCCTGCAAAGGACAAAGCTGCCCTTTTCCGTTCCTTTTGCACGGAAGCAGCCCGGCCGCGCCCGTGCTGTTCCCCGGCCTCTTCCGGGAAGAAAAGGCGGTCGTGCCCCTGTTCCGGCTTCCGGCACGGACGGCCTTCAGCCGGGCCGGACAACGGATTTTTGAAATTTCAGGCGGATGCCGCCGTACAGAACGGCATACCGACAGACCCCATGAACCTTTCCACACCTCTTTCGCATAAGGAGCGAAACCTATGGGAGGATTTTTCGGAGCCATCTCCAGACAGGACTGCGTGCTGGACATCTTCTTCGGCGTGGACTACCACTCGCATCTCGGCACGCGCCGGGGCGGCATGGCCATATACGACCGCAAGCAGGGCTTCCAGAAGCAGATTCACGACATTGAGAACACTCCGTTCCGCACCAAGTTTGAAAAGGACCTTGCCGGCTTCCACGGCTGCGCGGGCATAGGCTGCATAAGCGACATCGACCCCCAGCCGCTTCTGGTTCGTTCCCATCTCGGACTGTATGCCATCTGCACCGTGGGCATCATCAACAATGCCGAACGCCTGGTGCGCGACTACTTCTCCAGCCGCGGTCATCAGTTCATGGCCACAAGCTCCGGCAAGGTCAATCCCACGGAACTCGTGGCCGCGCTCATCAATCAGGAAGACGACATCGTTTCGGGCATCCGTCACGCGCAGGACGCCATTGAAGGGTCCATGACCATTCTGCTGCTTACGGAAGATGCCATCATCACGGCCAGAGACAGAATGGGCCGACTGCCCGTGCACATCGGGAAAAGCGCTCTCGGCCACAGCGTGTCCTTCGAGTCCTTCGCCTACCACAAGCTCGGCTACGAGGACGCCTATGAGCTCGGCCCGAGCGAAATCGTGCGCATCACGGCCGACGGCTACGAGACGCTTTCTCCGGCGGGATCGTGCATGAAGATATGCGCCTTTCTCTGGACGTACTACGGCTACCCCAACTCCAACTATGAAGGCGTGAACGTCGAGCTCATGCGCTACCGCAACGGCGAAATCATGGCTCGCGACGAAATGGCCCGCGGCACGCTGCCGGCGGTGGATCATGTGGCCGGCGTGCCCGATTCCGGCACGCCCCACGCCATAGGCTACGCCAACCACTGCAAACTGCCCTTCGCCCGGCCCTTCGTGAAGTACACGCCCACCTGGCCGCGCTCCTTCATGCCCGCCAATCAGGCCGTGCGCAATCAGGTGGCCAAGATGAAGCAGATTCCCGTTCCCGAGCTCATCCAGGGCAAGAAGCTCCTCTTCGTGGACGACTCCATCGTGCGCGGCACGCAGCTTCGGGAAACCGTGGACTTCCTCTTTGAATCCGGAGCAGGCGAAGTGCACATGCGCTCCGCCTGTCCGCCCATCATGTACAGCTGCAAATATCTCAACTTCTCCCGGGGCAACTCCGACATGGATCTGCTGGCCCGGCGCATCATCCAGGAGCTGGAAGGCGACGAGGGACAGCGTCACCTCGAAGAATACGCCGACTCCTCCACTGCGCGGGGCAAGAGCCTGCTTGACGCCATCTGCCGCAAGATGGGCTTCGACTCGCTCGGCTATCAGTCCCTTGAAGGGCTCATCGAGGCCATAGGCATCGACAGGGAGAAAATCTGCACCTACTGCTGGAACGGCAAAGGATAACACACCATGAACAATTCCCATTCCGCGTCCTACGCTGCCGCCGGCGTCAACATCGAGGCCGGCTACGAAGGCGTGCGCCTCATGAAGCGTCATGTCGAGCGCACCATCATCCCCGGCGTCGTCTCCGATCTCGGAGGCTTCGGCGGTCTCTTTGAACCCGACACCACGGGCATGAACCGTCCCGTGCTCGTGTCCGGCACCGACGGCGTGGGCACCAAGCAGCGCATCGCCCAGCTCATGGACAAGCACGACACCGTGGGCATCGACTGCGTGGCCATGTGCGTGAACGACATCGTCTGCTGCGGTGCAAAGCCCCTGTTCTTCCTCGACTACATCGCCATAGGCAAAAACGATCCCGAAAAGGTGGCCACCCTCGTTTCCGGCGTGGCCGAGGGCTGCGTGCAGGCCGGTTGTGCCCTCATCGGCGGTGAAACGGCCGAGCATCCCGGCGTGATGGATGCCGACGACTACGATCTCGCGGGCTTTTCCGTGGGCATGGTGGACCGCGAAAAGGTCATAAGCTCCTCGTCCATGCGTGAGGGCGACGTCATTCTCGCCCTGCCCTCCTCCGGCATTCACTCCAACGGCTACTCGCTCGTGCGCAAGGTGTTCGACGTGGAGCACGGAGACCTGTCCAGATATTGCGACGATCTCGGCCAGACCCTCGGCGAGGCGCTGCTTACGCCGACCATCATCTACGTGAAGCCCGTGCTCGCCGCCATTGCCGCGGCTCATGTGCACGGCATAAGCCACATCACGGGCGGCGGCTTCTACGAAAACTTGCCCCGCTGCGTGCCCGACGGCCTTTGCGCCAGAATCGAAAAGGCCGCCGTAAAAATTCCCGCCATCTTCCCCATGCTCCAGAAAGCCGGCAACATTCCCGAACGCGACATGTTCAACACCTACAACATGGGCGTGGGCATGACCGTCATCGTGTCCCGCGACACGGCCGACAAGGCTCTGGATGCTCTGAAGGCCGAAGGCTGCAACGCCTACGTTCTCGGCGAAATCACTGCCGGCGAGGAAAAGGTCGTCCTCGCCTGATGGCTGCCGCGTCCGCAGAATGCGGGCGCGGCTCCTTCTTATGCACATATGCGGCAATGCCCTGCCGCAGAAGGATATCAAATGGTACGACGCATCTATGTAGAGAAAAAGCCCGCCCTGAGGCATGAAGCAGGAGCGCTTCTCGTCGAACTGCGCACGCTGCTGGGCATCTCTTCCCTTGCCGGTCTGCGGCTCGTCAACCGCTACGACGTGGAAGGGCTGGACGAAGACGTGTTTCAACGCGCGGTGAAGACCGTCTTTTCCGAACCTCAGGTGGACGATGCCTTCGAGCATCTTCCCGAAGGCGACCATACGCCCTTTGCCGTGGAATATCTGCCCGGACAGTTCGACCAGCGCGCCGACTCCGCCAGCCAGTGCATACAGCTCATGACTCAGGGAGAGCGTCCCGCCGTGCGCACGGCGCGCGTGTTTCTGCTGTCGGGCGATCTTTCGGAAGACGACGTGGAAAAAATCAAGCGCTACCTCATCAACCCCGTGGAAGCGCGTGAAGCCTCCCTCGAGCCCGTGGACACCCTGCGCGTGGAATGCGATCATCCCACGAGCGTGAGCACCGTGGAGGGCTTTACAACGCTGGACGAGGCCGGACTTTCCGCGCTTCTCGACTCTCTCGGCCTTGCCATGGATCTTGACGACCTCAAGTTTCTTCAGGCCCATTTCCGCGACGACGAAAAACGCGATCCCACCATCACCGAAGTGCGCGTGGTGGATACCTACTGGTCCGATCACTGCCGGCACACGACCTTTTCCACGCACATCGATTCCGTGGAAATTCTGGACGACAAGACTCTTGAGGCCTACAGGCGCTATCTTGCCGCCCGCGTGGAAGTGTACGGAGAAGAAAAGGCCGCCGCACGTCCGCAGACTCTCATGGACATGGCCACCATCGCGACCAAGACGCTGAAAAAGCGCGGGCTGCTCGGCAACATGGACCAGAGCGAAGAGATCAACGCCTGCTCCATCCATGTGACCGCCACCGTGGACGGGGAAAAGCAGGACTGGCTGCTCATGTTCAAGAACGAGACCCACAACCACCCCACGGAAATCGAGCCCTTCGGCGGCGCGGCCACCTGCATAGGCGGCTGCATACGAGATCCGCTCTCCGGCCGCGCCTACGTCTATCAGGCCATGCGCGTCACCGGCTGCGGCGATCCGCGCACGCCCGTTGCCGAAACCATTCCCGGAAAGCTCCCCCAGCGCAAGCTGGCCCAGACGGCCGCCGCTGGCTATTCCTCCTACGGCAACCAGATAGGCCTTGCCACGGGCATGGTTTCCGAAGTCTATCATCCCGGTTACGTGGCCAAGCATCTGGAAGTGGGCGCCGTGGTGGCCGCGGCTCCTGCCGAAAACGTGGTGCGCGAGCGCCCCGCTCCCGGCGATGTGGTCATCCTTCTCGGCGGACGCACCGGCCGCGACGGCATAGGCGGCGCCACGGGCTCATCCAAGAGCCACAACCGCAAGTCCCTTGTCACCATGGCCTCGGAAGTGCAGAAGGGCAACGCACCCGAAGAGCGCAAGATCCAGCGCCTGTTCCGCAACGGCGACGTGACCCGTCTTGTGAAGCGCTGCAACGACTTCGGCGCGGGCGGCGTGTCCGTGGCCATAGGCGAACTTGCCCCCGGCCTTGAAATCAGCCTCGACGCCGTGCGCAAGAAGTACGAAGGTCTCGACGGCACGGAACTCGCCATTTCCGAATCCCAGGAACGCATGGCCTGCGTGGTCTCCGCCGAAAACGCCGCAGCCTTCATCGCCGCCGCGGAAAGGGAAAATCTGGAAGCCTATCAGGTGGCCGTGGTCACCGAAAGTCCGCGCATGGTCATGAACTGGCAGGGCCGCACCATCGTCGATCTGTCCCGTGCCTTCCTCGACACCAACGGCGCGTCCAAGCATACCCGCGTATGCGTGGAGGCCAAAGACCGTTCCGCCATGGACGCCCCGGCGGCAAAAAGCCTGCGGGAAACGGCCAAAAGCCTGAAATGCGCCTCGCGCCGCGGCCTTGCCGAACGCTTCGACTCCACCATTGGCGCGGGCTCCGTGCTCATGCCCTTCGGCGGCATTCGTCAGCGCACGCCCGCTCAGGCCATGGCCGCCCTGCTGCCCGTGCTTCCCGGTCATGAAACAAAGGACTGCTCCGTCATGGCCTGGGGATTCGATGCCGACCAGATGAGCGTGGATCCCTACGAGGGCGCCTACCGCTCCGTGATCACCTCCGTGGCCCGTCTTGCGGCCGCCGGATGCGACTACAAGAAGGCCTATCTCTCCCTTCAGGAATACTTTGAAAAGCTGCGCGACGACCCGAAGCGCTGGGGCAAGCCCTTTGCCGCGCTTCTCGGCGCGCTGGACGCCCAGCTGGGCCTCGAAGTCGCGGCCATAGGCGGCAAGGACTCCATGTCCGGTTCCTTCCTCGACATGGACGTTCCTCCCACCCTCATTTCCTTCGCCATTGCTCCGGCAAAAACCGACGACGTGCTTTCTCCCGAATTCAAGGAAGCCGGACACCCCGTCTGCCTCTTCGCTCCGAAGGATGAGAGCGCCGCAGCCGTCAAGGCCTGCTGGGACGAGTTCGCCGCCCTGCACGCGCAGGGCAAGGTGAAGGCAGCCTGGGCCGTGGAAAACAGTCTTGCCGAAGCCGTCATGAACATGTCCTTCGGCAACGGCATCGGCTTTGCCTCCTGCGCGGATGCCGACTGGTATGTTCCCATGCCCGGCGCCCTTGTGGCGGAGCTCACCGAAGAAGCAGGCGTTCGCCTCGGCACGACCACGAAGGAGCCTGCCGTGACTCTCGGCAGCGATTCCGCCTCCATCGACGAGCTCATGGCCCTGAATGAAGGCGTGCTCGAAGATATCTATCCCAACCGCACGAAGAAAGACGAGGCTCCCGTTCCGCTCATACGCTCGGAGAAGGAACCCTCAGCCGTGCCCCGCGTGGGTGCGGCAAGGCCCCGCGTGGTCATTCCCGTATTCCCTGGCACCAACTGCGAATACGACAGCGCCCGCGCCGTCATGCGTGCAGGCCTCGAACCCGAGATCATCGTGCTGCGCAACCAGTCCGCCGCCGAAGTCTCGGAATCGGCCGCACGCTTCGCCAAAGCCGTGCGCGAAAGCCAGATCATCTTCGTGCCCGGCGGCTTCTCCGGCGGCGACGAGCCCGAAGGCTCCGGCAAGTTCATCACCGCATTCTTCCGCAACCCTGAAGTCACCGACGCCACCATGGACCTGCTCAAGCAGCGCGACGGCCTCATGCTCGGCATCTGCAACGGCTTCCAGGCTCTCATCAAGCTCGGCCTCGTGCCTTACGGCGAAATCATCGACACCGACGCCGCCTGCCCTACCCTCACCTTCAACGTCATAGGACGCCACCAGTCGAAAATCGTGCGCACGCGCGTCTGCTCACGACTCTCCCCGTGGCTGAAAAGAGCAGGGACGGACGACATCGTCTCCGTGCCGGTGTCCCACGGCGAGGGACGCTTCCTGTGCAGCCCCGAACTTCTTGAAAAGCTCGCGGCAAACGGTCAGATAGCCACCCAGTACGTGGATCTCGACGGCAATCCTACCATGGACGTGGACTTCAACCCCAACGGCTCCGCCTGGGCCATCGAGGGCATCACCTCCCCCGACGGCCGCGTGCTCGGCAAAATGGGCCACTCGGAACGTACCGGCGCAACGCTCTATAAAAACGT
Source organism: uncultured Mailhella sp. (assembly GCF_905187505.1). Taxonomy (GTDB): domain Bacteria; phylum Desulfobacterota; class Desulfovibrionia; order Desulfovibrionales; family Desulfovibrionaceae; genus Mailhella. Next base: position 567 of record NZ_CAJJIC010000016.1, on the reverse strand, counting down.
GCCCGGCAACTACGACCTCCATCTCTTCGAATCCGCCAGGGACTACTTCGCCCTGTAAAAAGGCAGAAAAGAGGAAGGACAGAAAAGGCATGCGGGGGGAACATTTCCCCCCGCGCCCCTTGTTTCGCCTTGCGGCTGCGCCGCGCGGCGGGCATCGTACGGGCATGGAAGGCCGAGCCTCGACAAGCCGGGAAAAGCATGCGCGCAATGCCAAGCCCGGAAGTCTCGGCGGTCGCTGTTCGGACTGCCATCTCAGGGCAGGCGTGCGCGGCTGCGCCCTCCTGCCTTCGTCGCCGACCGATGTCCCCGCTCTGCGGGCACATCGGTGTTGATGGAATCATTTCCAGATTTTTAAGAAAAGAGCGGACCCAAAATTCGGGAAAGCCTTCGCTGGCCGCAACCTTTCCCCCAGGGGAGCGAAGCATATCACTGAGCGGACAAGACTCACACCGCAAAAGCGTGTCCTCCATCATCGAAGGGCACGCTTTTTTCATGCCGATGAGGAGCGGACCTCCGTCCCTCTGAGTAAAAACGTTCCGCCTTTTTTCTCTCTTCTGCCGTTTCCAC
>NZ_CAJJIC010000015.1 GCF_905187505.1 uncultured Mailhella sp. | reverse complement strand
GGATTCCACGAGGGTGACTTCCGCGCCGCGCTTTGCGGCGTCGAAGGCGGCCGTGCAGCCGCCGGGGCCTGCTCCTATGACGGTGATGCGAAGAGCCATGAATGCGTTTCCTGTATGCAGGACGCTGTGACGGAAGAAGGGAGGTTCCGCCGTCACAGCGCCGCTTTTCAAGAGTTTTCTGTCGGAGAGAAGCTCGCCGGGAATGTCTTTCCGGCTCCCGCCGGACAAAGCATTCTTTTTCCGGCCTCAGATGCGGGGGGCATCAGTGAAACTCGATGTCCACGCAGGTCGAACGTTCCTTGTCCCGGGGATAGGAGAAGATGCATATGCCGTAGAAGATCGCGCCCGCAAGCAGAACGAAGGACGACATGACCATGGCGGTGGACAGATTGAACATGTCCGAAATGGTGCCCGTGACTATGGGGCCCACGCTGTAGCCGAGAAGGTTCTGACTCAGAATCATCAGGCTGATGGCCGTGGCGCGATAGTTGGCGGCGGTAAGGTCGACGATGAGGAAGGTGCCCGCGCTGAACACCGTGCCGAAGATGAGGGAGGAGGTGACGAGAAGGGCGACCTGCATCATGCTGCCGGGCTGACATAACTTGTAGGCGATCACGTACAGGGCGCCGCTCGAGAGCATGGCGAAGCACAGCCATATGGGCACGAGACGGTTGCTTCTGCTCTTCACCCAGTCGACGACGGGGCCGCCGAGGAAGATGGCCAGAGACTCGGCCACAATGATGAGGGATGCGTAGGTGCTGGCCACGGTCATGGGCACTTCGGCCACGCGGGTAAAGTAGGTGGGCGTCCAGCTGAGCAGCACGCCGTTGAACATGCGTATGCATACGGCGCTGCAGATGACGCACAGCACGGTGGGCATTTTGACGATTTCACGCAGCGTGGCCAGATAGTCCCCTCGCTGAGCCCAGAAGCCCTTCTTCTTCGGCGCTTCCGCGGCAACAACCTTGAAGTCGTGCATGCGCAGCGCGAGGAAGGAAAGCAGCAGGCCCGGTATGGCCACCACGCCGAAGGCATGACGCCAGCCCCAGTGTTCGGACACGAACGCCCCGATCATGAGTCCCACGGGCGCGCCGAGCGACATGCCGCAGGTGACGATGGCCGTGGCCGTGGCGCGGAACTTGCGGGGGAAGCAGGCGGACAGGAGGCTCTGCCCCGCGGGCTGATATCCGGCCTCGCCGAAGCCGCACAGAAGGCGCGCCATAAGCAGATGGGTAAAGCCCGTGACGAAGCCGCAAAGCAGCGTGGACACGCTCCATATCGTGCCCATGAGAAAAATCATCTTCTTGCGGCTCCAGTGGTCGACCAGATAGGCGGAAGGCTCCACCAGCACCGAAATGGAAATGTTGACCGCGGACACGAGCAGGCCGAGCTGCTTGTCGCTGAGCGCGAACTCTTCCTTCAGATGGGGGAACAGCGAGGCGATGACCTGTCTGTCGACCAGATCGAACATGCCGATGAAGAAAATGATGACCGCCGTGAACAGCGCGTATCGCTTGTCGATGGGCCACACGTCGTCGGGAGCGCCGCAGGTGGAGCCGACTTCCGCATACTTCAGGGGAGATTCCGTCTGTTTCATTGCACAACTCCGAAAAGGTCAGTCCTGCCAGGAGGAGGAAAGCTGGTACTCCATCTCTATGCCGTCATGAAGGGAACCGGTGACGAGGCATCCGCCCTTCATGACCCTTGCCACGCGCTCGAAGAGGTCCTGATCCTCTTCGTCGATGCCGACGACGGCCCGTATCACCATTTTGAGCACGCGGCTCTGACCCTTGTCGTTGCTTCCCACCTCAAGCGTCGCCGAAACGTCGAGCGAACCGTAATGCAGGCCCCGGGCCTCCATGGCCGCCGTAAGCGCCGACGCGTAGCAGTACACGGCGGCCGCGCCGAGAAGCTGCTTGGCCGTGCCTCCCCGCTGATCGGAAGGAATGCCGGTGTTGTCTATGATAATGTCGCCCAGTGCCGCTCCACCGGTATGAATGGTGTGCACATCGCCTTGCCTTGCATAGGAAACTGTCATTTCCATGGTGCTTTTTCCCCCAAAAAACGCCCGTGCCCCTCATGGCTGCGAGCCGGGCGCAACGTTCAACGGAACCGTTTCATCATGCCGTCTGGCGGAGTTTCCTCCGCAGGACCGTCCAGCTTCGCCCGGCCTCGGCAGGAGGCCGGGCGATGAACCCGCTAGGCGCAGTCGTGCTTGTCCCAGGGCTTGCGGTTGTCGCGCTCGATCTTGAGCATGAGCGCGTCGTTGGTGTCCTTGAGCTTGGCCATTTCCTTCGCCTTGAAGTTCAGGCCCTTGATCACCGCATAGGCGGGCGCGGCTTCCACCTGCGCGGGCAGGGGCAGATCGCCGAGCCAGGCCAGCGTGGGAGCCACGCACGCCGCAGGCAGCTCCCTGTCGAGCACGAGACCGCGTTCGATGCCGAGGCCGTAGAACACCGCGCTGTTCTGACCAAGCACCACGAGCAGCATCTTGGTGGAGTTCACGCCGAAGGCCTGATCGAGCACGGCAAGCAGCGCTTCCTCGCCCTTCACGCCTTCCACCAGCGAAAGTTCGCTGCCGTGCGCCATGGGTTCCACCACGTAGCCTCCGGCCCGGGCCGCGTCGACCATGCTCTCGCCGCCCGCGGCCGATCCCGCAAGGGCTTCGGTCACGAGATCGTGTTCCGCCTTCAGCGGCACCAGCGCGCCCTTGCGGCGCAGTTTGACCATCTGTTCCGCTTCGCTGTTCTTCAGAAATTCATCCGAGGCGTCCGAGACGATGATGAACACATTCTTGCCAGTAGCCATATTCCTTCTCCTTTAGCGCTTATTGATGTCCTGAAGGTAGCTCGCCATCTCCTCCCCTTCCGGGGAAAGAAAGATCCAGCGGATTCCCTCTTCTTCCCGGATGCGGCGAACCTTCATGAGCGGCGTTTGCCGCCAGTAGTAGGCATCATCCTTCTCCGGGGTCCTGTGTACCTTGAGTTTGCCCATTAAAACAATGGGTTCCATAAAATCTACGCCCACGCCGAGGCTTCTTGCCAAAGCAAAAAGCGTCTGCTCCAGCCTCTGCTGTATCTCAATGCCCGTCATGAACGCCTCCCAGCGTATCCTTCATGAAAAGCGCCGCCCCGGCTGCGACCAGAGCGCCCGCAAAAAGGAGGGCGAACGCGTCGCCGTATGCCGCGCCGGCGGAGGCCCCCTCGCCCGTCTTCCATGCAACGACGGCCCCGAACACGCTCTGAATGACGGCGGCCATCACCGGTCCGCTGGCGTTCAGAAGCCCGCAGGCCGACGCCAGGGCCGAAACCGGCACGCTCTCCTTGACCATGGTGAAGCACAGGGTTCCCAGCGCGTTGGTGGAAACGGTGACCATGAGTCCCAGAACGGTGAGCGCGGCAAACGAAAGTCCGTTCTCCCCGTTCAGCCAGATGAAGCCGAACACCGCGGATTCCAGAAGCGCGGCGGCCAGAAGAAAGATGCGGCGCGAATGAAACACCCTGTCCGAAAGCCACGGCACCGCAAGCGCAAGCGGCAGCGGGCCCAGCGACATGACGGAGATGCTGAGACCGGCGGCCTCACGGGTAAGACCGTTGGCCTGCATGAGGTAGCCGCCCCACCACATGGTGACGAGCGCAAACATGTTGCCGATCACGAACATGAACCACAGGAAGATCAGCCAGAATTCCTTCATGCGAAGGACCACCCGGGCCCCTTCCCTGAGTTCGCGGACGTTCTCGCGCACCGAAGGCACGCGCACGGACCCGGCGTCGGAAGGACGGCGAAGCAGCACCAGCAGGGCGAATCCCAGAAAGACCGTGAACGCTCCGGCCATGAACAGCGCGCCGCGCCACCCGGCAAGATCGGCAAGTGCCACCAGGGGACTGGCCGCCATGAGCGTGCCCACCGCCCCGCTGCACGTGAGCACCCCGCTGTAGCGGGCGTAATCTTCGGCCGGCACGCGCAGCGCGAGCATCTTGTAGGCGGGAATGTTCGCGGCCAGCGTCAGCCCGAGGAGGAAGCGGCAGACGACGGCCGAAGCCAGCGCGTCACAGAACGTGAACGCCATGCAGAGCAGTCCGGCAAGCACCTGATAGAGCGCCAGCGTCCTGCGGCCGCCCATGATGTCGGCAAGCAGTCCGGAAGGAATCTGCGTAAGCGCGTAGCCCAGCATGGTCGAGGAGCTGATGAGGCTGAACGATGCGGCATCCGCCGAAAAGTCCCGCATGAGATCCACCGAAAGGACCGCCGGACACACCCTGTGAAAAAAGCTGACCGCATACGCCGCGCACAGCAGAGCCAGAACGGCAAGAGGTGAACGAACGTTCCACGACATTCCGGTCATGACTGTCCTCCATGACGGCTTTCAGACCTTGCTTGAAATGCTTCCGAAGCGGGAGCGCCCGCACGGCGGACGCCCCCGCCCGTCATCAATGAACGGTGTAGGCGTCGGGGTCTTCGAGCGCCTGATAGAGCACGCAGCCTTCGCAGTCCTTGGGATAGGGCAGGCCGAGCATGTAGCAGATGGTGGGCGCGATGTCGGCAAGCTGCACGCTGCGTTCCATTTCGTAGCCCTTCTTGAAGCCGGGGCCGTAGAACACGGAAAGCGTGTGCAGATCGCCGAGGCCCCAGGTGTCCGTGGCGAAGAAGGCGCCGTGCTGGGAACCGTATTCAGGCCACAGCGTGTAGATGACGTCGCCGCACTGATCGCCGCCCATGCCGATGAGACGGGCCGTCTGCTTGGTCATGCAGCAGGCCACGGGATGCTTGCCGGTGTTGGGGTCCACATAGGCGTACAGAGCGTCGATGATCTCGCGCTGCACCTTGTAGTAGTCCTCGTCTTCCACGATGCCGCCGGGATACTTGCTCTTAAGGTTCACGTACACGTAGCAGGTGCGCTGCGGGAAGCACTTGGACTTTTCAATGATGGGCTCGGCGTTGGCCTTGAGCATAGCTTCGGCCTGAGCCTTGCCGAGGTTCTTGATGGTGAGCTTGACCGCTTCGTTGGGTTCCTTGGTTTCGTCCACGGCAAGGAGTCCGGCGTCGATGAGCGGAATGGTGGGCGCAAAGGGCGCGCCGTCGGCCTTGGAACCGTGGTCGGACACCAGAATGATGAGGGTCTCGCCGTCGTCGGCGCAGTCGAGCAGCTTGCCGAGCATGGCGTCGGTGGAACGGTAGAGACGACGGTGGAATTCCCAGGCGTGTTCGTGCGCTTCCTGCGAGGAGCAGGTGGCGGGATCGAGTTCCGTCATGAGATAGTGGTACACGGAGTCGGTGGGATGGGTGTGGAAGAAGCACAGCGTCCAGTCGTTGTTCTCCATGAGCTTGACCAGCGCGTCGCCCAGCCACTTGTTGTGCATCTCAATGAGCTGCGAGAACATTTCATCGTCGTACCAGCCCATCATGCGCAGCAGAAATCCCGCCTTGGTGGTGGGCACGGCCTCGATGTCGCGCAAAGGCTTTGCCGCTTCGGGCGGGAAGCACCACAGATCGCCGTCGGTGTTCAGCATCTGCGTGATGTAGAAGTCGAAGTCCGAACCGTCGTCGGCGAGGTTCAGAATCTTGCCGAGGAAGGCGACTTCCTTTTCCGAGCCGTCTTCAAGGCGTATGGTGGTGAAGACGCGGCCCGACCACTCGTTCAGCTTGAGGGTGAAGAAGGCGTCCTTCATGTCTCTGGTGGGAGAGAGGGTGACGGTGTCGTAGCCGTCGTTGCCGAGTTCGCGGACCAGCCAGTACCAGGTGGGCTTCACGGGGCGGAACGGCGTTTTTTCAAAGGTGAGCTCAAAGGGGAATTCCAGCGGATCGTCGCCCATCTCGTCGACGTTCTTCCAGTCGCCGGCAGGCTGCAGGTCGCCCTGAATGCCGCCGGGATGGAAGCGGGAGGAGCAGATGAGGTCGTCGCAGAAGAGCTGACCGCCGGAATACGGAGCGCCCAGCCTGGCCGCGGTTTCGTTGTCCTGAATGGTGCCGCAGGAAAGGCCGGCGCCGCCCAGAATGATGGAGTTTTTAAAGCGCTTGTTCAGGCCGTAGGAGGTGGGCCAGTTCACCACGATGGACTTCTTGCCCGCGCGCTCGGCGGCTTCCCAGATGGTTTCGGCCTTGATGCGCTCGCCGCTGAAGTTCATTTCCGTATTGGAGGCGTTGGGGGAGGTGCCGGGGATGTGACGCCAGTAGTCGGTGATCTGATGGGTGATGGGGTAGCAGCCCGTGGCGATGGTGGCCCAGTTGGGCGGCGTGATGGTGGGCATGGGGCACAGCGAGTTCAGGCTCTTGGTGCCGGACTCGAACACACGCTTGAAGTTCGGGCAGATGCCTTCTGCAATGTGCTGTTCAACCAGTTTGCGGACGCAGCCGTCAATGCCGACCAGCAGGACTCTTTTAGCTCTTTTCATGGATGAACTCCTTCGTTGTTCAGGATCGTTGCCATGAAATAAGCAAGAAGCGTGCCAAAATTTTATTACTTATGAAATCAATATGTTGTAATGAGCACCTTGACCAAACGCAAGAAAAAGCGCTATATTTGGACGCCATATTTCACGTCATGCGACATTTGGAAGCAGATTTATGAAGACTTTTCTCTCCCGTCCCGTCGATCGCGGCAGGCCTCTTCCCGAACGGCTGCCCATGCTGATAGAAAAGGCCGCCGATGAATGCCCCGATGATTCCGCACTGATTCAGGCGCTGCATTCCGTGTTTCAGAAGGCGCTGCACTTTGATCACATTCTCTTCATTTCGCCCGACAGCAAATCTTCCCGCACCTACTACATATGGCCGCCCTGCAACGGCAATGAAATCCTGCACTATCCCAAAAGTCAGGAAGTGGATGAAATCATTCTCAATACCTATCATCACACCATGCTGCGCATCTGCGAGCGGGGCGACTACGCCACCATCACCATTTCCGTGCTCCAGAAGTACATGAAGGAAGCCAGCAGCGAAAACTTTTCGCTCATCTTTCTGCGCCGGGTGATTCAGGAACGCTTCCTCGGGCTCATCGGCTTTGTGTCCTTTCGGAAAAACGCCTACGACGAAGACGACGCCGCGGTGCTGTTCGATCTTATGGAGCCGCTCGTTCAGCTCTGGGAGCAGCGCTATCCCCACGCCAGAAATCTGGAACTGCCCCGCCATGATCCCGACCATTTCAGTCTCATCAACCTGCCGGGCATGCAGAAGTCGCTTTCGCTCATCCATACCGTGAGCCGTGAAGAGATCCCCGTGCTTCTTCTCGGCGAAACGGGCACGGGCAAGGAAGGCGTGGCCAACCTCATCTATCGCGGTTCCGGACGCTACACGCGGCCGTTCATCAAGATCAACTGCGGCGGCATTCCGCCTTCGCTGCTCGAATCCAAACTGTTCGGCTACCAGAAGGGAGCCTTCACCGGCGCGTTCCACGACACGCCGGGCTGCTTCGAGCTCGCGGACACCGGCGTTCTGCTCCTCGACGAGCTCGGCGAACTGCCGCTTTCCGCGCAGGCCCACCTTCTGCGCGTGCTTCAGGAGCACGTCATAGAACGCGTGGGCAGCAGCACGGAGCTGCCCGTCAACGTGCGCATCATCGCGGCCACCAACCGCAATCTCTCCCTCATGGTCAAGGACGGCACCTTCCGGCGGGATCTGCTCTACCGGCTGAGCATCTTTCCCATCTACATCCCGGCGCTCCGGGAGAGGCCGGAGGACATTCCGGTGCTGCTCAACTTCTTCATTCTCCAGCAGAGCCGCAGAATGGGCTTTTCCAGCCCTCCCTCGCTCTCCCCTTCCGAAATGTCCAGGCTCATCGCCTACCCGTGGCCCGGCAACATCCGCGAAATGCAGAACGCCGTCACCCGGGCCATGCTGCTGTGGAGCGGGAAGAGGAGCTCCGAATTCACCATCGAGGCCGGAGAAGACCTTTTCAGGAACATGTTTCCGCCTCTGGAGACAAAGCAGCCGGGAGCTTCCGAGGCTTTTCCGCCCTCCTCTGCCTCCCTGCGTCTGGAAGACGTGGAGAAAGCGCACATCATGCGCGTTCTTGCCATGACGAAGGGACGCCTTGCGGGGCGGGGCGGCGCGGCGGAACTTCTGGACGTCAATCCCAGCACGCTCCGCGCGCGCATGAAGAAGCTCAGGATGCGCTAGTCCGGCGGAAGGCCCATTTCCCCCGCAGTTTCGGCCCGGCAGAGGGCGTCAGGAGTCTGGAAGAGCATCGGCCGTTCCATGGGGCATCCGGTTCCGCACGGGAGCGGCGCTGTTTCCGCGAAGGCCGGGGCGCAGCACGGGCGAGGCATCCTTTCAATGCCCTTCCCTTCGGGGGAAATCCCCGCGAGGCGAAGGGCCGAAATGTCCCGCCGGAGGAAGGCCCCGCCTCCCGCGCCCTCCCCGCCCCGAAAACGCGAAAAGGCCGCCTTTCCGAAGAAAGACGGCCTTTGCATCATGCCATGCGGGGGGCAATCCCCCGCTCTTTCGTTTTACTTGGAAGCGGCGTCGGCAAGCGCGGCCACGGCGGGCAGGGTCTTGCCTTCGAGCACTTCAAGGAAGGCGCCGCCGCCGGTGGAGAGATACCCCATCTTCGCGGCCACGCCGAAGGATTCCACAGCGGCCACGGTGTCGCCGCCGCAGACCAGCGTATACGCCTTGGAATCGGCGAGAATGTCGGCCAGAGCCCGGCTGCCCTTGTCGAAAGGCACGGTCTCGAACGCGCCCACGGGGCCGTTCCACACGATGGTGCGGGCGTCGGCAAGAATCTTGGCGTAGGCCTTCACGGTCTCTTCGCCGATGTCGAAGGCGCAGTCTTCGGCGGAAAGTTCGGACACCTTCTTGGTCACGGCTTCGGACGCGCGCTCGAAGCTCGGGGCCACCACCACGTCGGTGGGCAGGGGCAGAAGCACGTTGCGTTCCTTCGCCATGTCGATGAGGCGCTTGGCTTCGGGAATGAGGTCCTTTTCCACGAGGGAGGAGCCCATGTTGAAGCCCGCGGCCTCCAGGAAGGTGTTGGCGATGCCGCCGCCCACAATGAGGCCGTCCACGTGCTTGAGCAGGTTTTCAAGCACGGTGAGCTTGGTGGAAACCTTGGAACCGCCGATGATGGCGAAAAGCGGACGCTCGGGATTGTCGAGCAGTCTGGTGGCGGCTTCCATTTCCGCGAACATGAGGGGGCCCGCCACGGCCACGGCGGCCTTGCGCAGCGCGCCTTCGGTGGAGGCCTGAGCGCGATGGGCCGCGCCGAAGGCGTCCATCACGTAGATGTCGCCCATGGCGGCGTACTTGGCGGCGAGTTCTTCGTCGTTCTTCTTTTCGCCCTTGAAGAAGCGCACGTTCTCGCACAGCACCACCTGACCGGGCTTGCATTCCACGCCCTTCAGAGGTTCGGCGCAGAATTCCACGGGCATGCCGAGCAGCTTGCCCATGTGCGCGGCCACGGGACGCAGGGAGAACTTTTCTTCAAACACGCCTTCGGTGGGGCGGCCGAGATGGGCGAGCAGGATGACGCCCGCGCCCGCGTCCAGAGCCTTCCTGATGGTGGGCAGCACGGCGCGGATGCGCTTGTCGCTGGTAATGACGCCGTCATGGATGGGCACGTTCACGTCCACGCGCATGACAACGCGCTTTCCCTTCATGTCCACATCGTTCATGGTCAGTGCTTTCATCGGTTTTCTCCTTTCCTTACAGCAGTTCAAGCGACTGCCGCACAATGTTTTCTACCGTAAAGCCAAACTTCGGGAACAGTTTTCCCGCCGGAGCGGAAGCTCCGAATGTTTCCATACCGATGACGCGGCCGTCAAGTCCCACATACTTCCACCACCATGCGGCGGTCTGCGCTTCCACGGCCACGCGGGCGCGCACGGAGGAAGGAAGGACGGATTCGCGGTAGGCGGCGTCCTGACGGTCGAACACCTCGCAGGAAGGCATGGAAACCACGCGCACGCGGCGACCTTCCGCGGCGAGCTTTTCGGCGGCCTGCATGACGAGCTGAACTTCGGAACCCGTGGCAATGTAGATGAGTTCCGGTTCGCCCTCGCAGTCTCTGAGCACGTAGCCGCCGCGACGGATGGCCGCCACCTGTTCGTCGCTGCGCTTCTGCTGGGGCAGGCCCTGACGGCTCATGACGAGGCACACGGGGCCCCTGCCGTATTCCACGGCCGCCGTCCAGGCCACGGCCGCCTCGGTGCTGTCGCACGGACGCCACACCTGAACGCCGGGAGTCATGCGCAGCGCGGCGATCTGCTCCACGGGCTGATGGGTGGGACCGTCCTCGCCCACGCCGATGGAATCATGAGTAAGCACCCAGATGACCCCGAGCTTCATGATGGCCGCGGAACGGATCACGCTCTTGGCGTAGTCGGAGAACACGAAGAACGTGCCCGCGTAGGGCAGAAATCCGCCGTGAAGCCTGAGACCGTTCATGATGGCGCCCATGCCGAACTCGCGCACGCCGTAGCGGATGTAGTTGCCCGAATAGTCGGACACGTCGAGGGTTCTGGCGCCCTTGTGCTCCGTGCCCACGGAACCGCTGAGGTCGGCCGAGCCGCCCACGAGCTCCGGCAGCACGGGAGCGATGACGTTGAGGGCGTTCTTGCCCGCCGCGCGGGTGGCCACGTCCTTGGTTTCGGCGCGGGCGGCCTCCACGGCGGCACGGGCCGCGTCGGGCCAGGCTTCGGGGAGCTTTCCGGCCATGCGGCGGCGGAACTCGGCGGCAAGTTCGGGATAGGCCTCGGCGTAGGCGGCGAACATGTCGTTCCAGGCCTTTTCGACGGCCGCGCCCTTTTCGCGGGCGTCCCAGGCGGCGCGGATGTCGTCCGGCACGGTGAAGGGCTCGGCGGTCCAGCCCATGGCGGCGCGGGCGGCCGCGGCTTCCTCGGCGCCGAGCGGCGAGCCGTGGCAGGCGGCCGTTCCGGCCTTGGTGGGAGCAAAGCGGCCGATGACGGTCTTGCAGCAGATGAGCGAAGGCTTGTCCGTCACGGCCATGGCCTGACGGATGGCCATGTCGATGGCCTCGGCATCGTGCCCGTCGACGCCGCGCACCACATGCCAGCCCATGGCCTCGAAGCGGGCGGGCGTGTCGTCGGTGAACCAGCCTTCCACCTTGCCGTCGATGGAAATGGCGTTGTCGTCATACAGCGCGATGAGGCGGCCGAGCTTCCAGGTTCCGGCCAGCGAGCAGGCTTCCTGCGACACGCCTTCCATGAGGCAGCCGTCGCCGAGGAACACCCAGGTGTAGTGATCCATGACGGGGAAGCCTTCACGGTTGAACTCGTGGGCCATCATGCGTTCGGCAAGGGCCATGCCCACGGCCGTGGCGATGCCCTGACCGAGCGGGCCGGTGGTCATTTCCACGCCGGGCGTCACGCCGAGCTCGGGATGACCGGGAGTCTTCGCGCCGAGCTGGCGGAAAGAACGGATGTCGTCCATGGAAAGGTCGTATCCGGTAAGATGCAGCAGGGAATAGAGCAGCATGGAGGCATGGCCGTTGGAGAGCACGAAGCGGTCGCGGTTGGGCCATGCGGGATCGGCAGGATTATGCTTCAGAAAACCGCGCCACAGGGCTTCGGCCATGTCGGCCATGCCCATGGGAGCGCCCGGATGACCGGACTTGGCTTTCTCGATGGCGTCGATGGAAAGGGCGCGGATGGCATTGGCAAGTTCTGCACGAGTAGGCATAAAGGCTGTCTCCTTGGAGGTATTGCAGGAAAGAAGGCTCAGCACGCCGCGGCCGTGAAGTCGGCAAGACGTTCGCTGAAGGGAGGATGTCCGAAAAACGCGGAGCCGGAAACAAGCACGTCGGCTCCGGCTTTGACCAGCGCTCCGGTGTTTTCAAGATTCACGCCGCCGTCCACCTGAATGAGGCAGTCGGCACGTCCGGCCCCGTTGAGCTTTGCCCGCAGATCCGCGACCTTGCGCAGGGTGGCGGGCAGAAATTTCTGTCCCCCGAAGCCGGGGTTCACGCTCATGACCAGCACCATGTCGAGGTCGTCCAGAACGTAGTCGAGCGAACTGAGCGGCGTGGCGGGATTGAGCGCCGCGCCCGCCTTCATGCCGAGACGACGTATTTCCGCGAGCGTGCGCTGAAGATGCACGGTGGATTCCACGTGCACCACGAGCATGTCCGCGCCCGCATCCCTGAAGTCGGCAAGATAGCGTTCCGGGCTCTCGATCATGAGATGCACGTCAAAAAAAAGACCCGACGCCGGGCGCAGGCCTTTGATGACGTGCTGTCCGAACGTGATGTTGGGCACGAACTGCCCGTCCATCACGTCCCAGTGCACCCACTTCACCCCGGCTTCTTCCAGGTTCTTCAGGGTGTCTGCCAGATGTCCGCAGTCGGCGGAAAGAAGCGAGGGCGAAAGTATCATGAGAGGTTCTCCTTGGACGGGTTGCTGGTGAGAATGGCCCGTATTTCCACAAGTTCCTTCAAAACGTCGGCAAGCAGCCCTCCGTCGTCGGCGCTCTGCCGGGCGTTGCGTCCGGAAAGCGCTTCGGCAAGCTCGGGCATGGCTTCGCCCGCGAGCACGCGGCGCGCGCCTTCTATGGTCATGCCCTGCTCATGGAGCAGGGAACGGATGCGGCGCAGAAGTTCCATGTCGCTTTCCGAATACAGACGCTGTCCCTTGGGCGTGCGCACGGGCTGAAGGCCGGGAAATTCCCCTTCCCAGAATCGAAGCACGCTCGTCTGAAGGTTCAGCGCACGGGCGGCTTCGCCTATGCGGTACACCCTGCCGGACTGCGGCTTTTTTCTGTGCATGTTCCCGTCCTTGGTCTGCGGTCTGAAGAAATGGCACTGCAAGTAGTTCTGATCGATCACGGGGCTCTCCTCGCTGAAAAGAGAAACGGCTTTCCGACGATTGTCCGTGTCCGATCCGATAGTCGCCCTTTCCCGGAAAAATTTCCAGAAAAAAAACGACAGGTCAGCGCCATCTTCACGACTTCGTCCGCCATCATGACACGCGAGTGCGGCAGAATGATGACAGTCGGACGTTTTTTCCGCTTCTTCGGCCCGCAGGACCGGATCAAGAACCGGCCGGAAGGGGCCGGAATCTTCGGGCAGGACGTTTTCGGCGGGAGCCAGAACGGGCTTTTTCCGAAAAAAGACGCGCGCTGTCAAGGGTCGTGCCCGACGTTCCGGCAACGGGTCCTGCGCGGAACGCGTCCCTGCACCGTCCGACCGGCAGCTACTCTCCCCCGTCGAGGGAAAGGGCTGCGCGCTGCGCCTCAAGCTCGGAAATCTGCGCCTCAAGCTCGCCCAGCGCCTCAAGTTCCTTTTCCGTGCGCTGCTGAAGATCATGAAACTCCTTGAGAAGTTCCGTGGACTTCGCGCCGTCGGCGTACACCGAAGGATCGGCGAGCAGGCCTTCCACTTCCTCCTGACGGGCAAGATGCGCCTCAAAGGTCTTTTCCTGCTCCTCGTAGCGGGCCTGAAGGGGCTTGAGCTTCTTGTAGAGCGCGTTGCGCTGCTCGGCCTGCTCGCGCTTGAGCTTTTTCAGGTCCTCGCGGGAAAGATTGGTTCCGGGCAGGGGGCGCACGGCCGGAGAGGTGGAGGCGGCGGAAGATTCGACAGGCGCGCTCTGCTGACGGGCGGAAGCGGTGCGCGCCGCGCGCCTTGCCGCGTCGTACTGCGCGAAGCCTTCCTTGTAGACGGTGATGCCCTTCTCGTCCACGGCCCATATTTCGTCCACGGCCTCGGAAAGCAGATGACGGTCGTGAGCCACCACGAGCAGCGTGCCGTCGAAGGCCTCGAGCGCCTCCACGAGGGCGTCGCGGCTTTCGAGGTCCAGATGGTTGGTGGGTTCGTCGAGCACGAGGAAGTTGCAGCGGCGCAGAAAGAGCAGCGCCAGCACGAGACGGCTGCGCTCGCCGCCGGAAAGAGAATCGATGGAACGGTCGAAATAGCCCTGTCCCAGCATGAACAGGCCGAGCACGCTCATGAGTTCCTCTTCCGAGGTGTGCGGGTCGGACAGACGACGCATTTCACCGAGCACCGTGCCGCCGAGATCCAGCGTTTCGGCCTGCTGCTGACTGTAGTAGCCCATGCGCGTGGTGGACCCCATGGTGAAGGTGCCGCCCGTGCGGGCCAGCTTTCCCGCCAGAATCTTGAGCAGCGTGGACTTGCCGCAGCCGTTGTGCCCCACGAGGCCCACTCTCTGACCGCGGAACAGCGAAAAGGTGAGCGGCGGCCACAGCGTGGTGCCGTCGGGAAAATGAAAGGCCAGATCCGCCACGGAAAGCACCACCTTTTCGGAGGGCGCGGCTTCGGGCCACTTGAAGGAAAGTTCGCGTCTTTTGGGCTCGGGCCGGTACTGCTCGAGCTCCTTTTCGAGCTTCTTCGCCTGCTTCTGACGGGAACCGGCCTGACGCGCCTTGGTGGCCTTGGCCTTGAAGCGGCGCACGAAGTCCATCTTGTGCGCGAGATCGTCGGCTATCTGTTTGGCCTCGCGCTCGCGCTGCTCCTCGATTTCCGCCTGAAGCTCCAGAAACTTGGTGTAGTTGCACTTGCGGAATATGGGCTTGGACGCGCCGAGGTACAGAACGTGGGTGCCCACATGGTCCATGAACACGCGGTCGTGCGCCACGAAGACCAGTATGCCCTTGAATTCCAGAAGGAACTCTTCCAGCCATTCCACGGCCTCGAGGTCGAGATGGTTGGTGGGTTCGTCGAGAAAGAGCACGTCCGCGCCCGCGGTGAGCACGCGCGCAAGCTTGGCGCGCTCCCGCCAGCCGCCGGAAAGCTGACGGATGGGCAGCTCCCATTTCTGCTTTGAGAATCCGAGGCCGGAAAGCACGGTCTGCGCGCGCTGCTCGGGATTGTAGCCGTAGCGCGTCTCAAGGTCGTGCTGACGCGCCATGAGGCGGTTCATGGCCGCCTCGTCGCCCGCGCTCTGCGCCTTTTCCCATTCCTGCCAGAAGTCGCCCCAGTCGGGAAGCGCCGCCTGCACCCATTCCAGAAGCGGCACGTCCAGGGTCTTTTCATCCAGCATCTGTTCCACGTAGCCCACGCGGCAGCCGTGCGGGATGATGACGCGACCTCCGTCGGGCGCGATCACCCCGGCCATCATGCGCAGCAGGGTGGACTTGCCCGTACCGTTGGGACCGCACACGCAAAGGCGCATGCCGTCCACGATGTCCAGCGAAAAGTCATGGAAAATGTCGCGTCCGCCGTAGGACTTGGAAAGATTCTGAATGGTGATGTTCATGACGATATCCGGGGAAGACCCCGCGTTGCGGTGACAAGATGCGGCCCCGCCCCGGCGGACGGGCCGCAGAAAAACAAAGAACGGCCGGGAAGATCCCGGCCGGGAACGGTGCTTCCGCTAAAGTTCGTAGTCCACTGCGTCGGGGTCGTCGCCGCGGGCGGCGGCAAGACGGGCCTGCCGCGCGGCCTCCTGCTTGCGTTCGCGGGTGCCGAGCGGGATGCGCGCGTCCCAGTCGGCGCTGCGTTCCTGGATTCTCGTGAACACGAGAAACGCGGTGTGGGCGCTCATGCGGTCGGCAGGACGCAGGCGTCCGGGCACGACCTTCCAGGGACGGACGAGGATCTCGCACACTTCCGTTTCCTCGAACGGGCCGATTTCAAGGGCCTTGATGAGCTCCGACACCTGCTCGATGGTGGGCAGAAGAAAAGCTATGGGCGCGCCCGGCACGAGGGCCTCGCGCGCGGCGTCGAGATACTCCCACGGGGTGCGCACGTCGAGAAAGAGCGCGTCGCCCTTCTGCCCGTTCAGAACGTCGGGATCATCGACGCCGAAGCCGTCGGCGATGTCGCGCAGATGAAAGGTGACGTTGTCGCCGACGCCCGCCCACGCCACGTTGCGCTTCGCAAGCTTGTGGAACTCCTCGCGCGCCTCGAAGCTGTGCACATGGCCGTTCGGACCGGAAAACCACGAAAGCGCCAGCGTGAAGCCGCCGGAGCCGGAACCGGCTTCGAGTATGGTGCGGCCGTTGCCCACGCCGAGCTTGAAGCAGATGAGTCCCATGTCCTTGGGATACATGATCTGCGTCTGTCTCTTGATGCCCATGACCAGGTCGTAGAGCTGGGGCTTTTCCCGACGGAAGGGCACGCCCATGGCGGTGCGCACTTCCGAGCCGAAATCGGCGGCCACAACGTCGGCCGCGCGCATGACGCCGTCCTGCGTGTGCAGGTCGTGCCCCTCCTCCATGCGGTAGATGTGACGCTTGCCGCGCGGAGAAGCCAGAATGACGAGATCGCCGTACTGAGGCATAGTGATTCCTGTTACATGAGATGGTTGAAGAAATAATCGTACATTCGGCGCAGAAAGAGCGCCATGCCCACAAGGGCGGCCTGATCGGGCTTTCTGCCCGCGCGCACGAACACGTCCCCTGCCGTGGGCGTGAAGTCGTCCTCGCCGCGCCTCGGCAGATGCCCGGCCACGTCGCGCACGAGCACCATGAAGGCGTCGGCGTCCTTCACCTTCGGCCAGAGCGTGGCCAGATAGGCCTCGTAGGCTTCGTCGCTGCGGTCGGGCACGGCCCTTTGCAGCGCAAGACGCCACACCCCTATGCACAGCGCCGTGAACACGGGCCGCATGGCGCGTCTTGCGGAAAAGGCCATGCGGCCGATGCCGAGCATTTTCAAAAAGGCGGCAAAATCCGCTTCGGCAAGCAGAGCCTCAAAGGTTCCGACAAGCGCCTCGGGGCTGGCGTTGCCTGCCTGCGGATCGACCACCGTGCCGGACATTCGCACGGTTCTACTCCGTTTCGCCCGCCTGAGAAGAAGTTTCCGCGGCGCCTTCCGCACCTTTTTCCGCCCCGGATTCCGCGTGGGAACGACGGCGGGAACGGCGGCGCGGCCGACGGGAACGGCCCTCGCTGCCGGAAGACGCTTCTTTGTCGACGGCGCTTTCGGAGGATGCGGTCTCGGAGTCCCCTGCCCGGCTCTGCTGCTCCGTCACGGCCTCGGCCGGGGAGGAAGCTTCGCCTTCAGCCGCGGCGCCGCGGCCCCTGCCGCGTCTGCGCTTTTTGGGGCGGGACCCGCCTTCGGCTTCCAATCCTTCGTCCTTCTCGCGGCCTCTGCCGCGCCGGGAGGAGGAACGACCGGCCTCCGCCGCACGGGGACGGGGCAGCGACTGCTCCATGCCGAGGCTGCGCTGATAGTCCGCGTCCATGAGCAGCGCGAGCAGAAGCATCTGATCCTCGTCGTCGCTTCCGGCAAGCTCCTTCACGAGCGGCAGATAGCGGCGCACGCGCTCGAGCTGAAGCCCGGTGCAGGCTCTGCGGCGGGCGTCGAGAAGCGCGGTCTCGCGCCTGCCCACGGCCACGGCCACGTCTTCGTCCGTGGGATTGGCAAGCGGCGCAAGGTCGATGCGGTAGAAGGAGGCGATGCGCAGAAGCTCCATCTTCTCCATGATGTCCACAAGCGAAATGACCGTGCCCGCCGCTCCGGCGCGGCCCGTGCGGCCCGCGCGGTGGATGTAGGACTCGCGGTCTTCCGGCGGTTCGTAGAGGAACACGTGGGAGAGCGCGGGAATGTCGATGCCGCGGGCGGCCACGTCGGTGGCCACGAGCAGACGCACCTTGCCCTCGCGCAGGCGGTTCAGCACGTCTTCGCGCTTGTTCTGCGAAAGGTCGGCGGAAAGCTCGTCGGCGTTGTAGCCGAAGCCCTTGAGCACGGCGGTGACGTAGTGCACGTTGGACTTGGTGTTGCAGAAGATGATGGCCGAGGTGGGATTCTCGGTTTCCATGAGGCGCACGAGAGTGCGGTCCTTGTCCATGCGTCCGCATTCCACGAAGAAATGCTGAATGGTGGCCACGTGCACGTGCCCCTGCGAGAGGCTGAGCATCTCGGGCTCGCGCAGGAATTCTCCGGCGAGGTTCAGGACGTGCTGGGGATAGGTGGCGGAAAAGAGCGCGGAAAGCATGGGATGCGAGGGCAGATAGCGCTGAATCTCCTTCATGTCGGGGTAGAAGCCGATGGAGAGCATTCTGTCCGCCTCGTCGAAGACAAGGACGCGCAGGGCGTCGAGGGAAAGAGTGCGGCGCAGAAGATGGTCGAGCACGCGGCCGGGCGTGCCCACGATGACCTGCACGCCCTCGCGCAGGGCCTCGAGCTGACGGCCGTAGCCCACGCCGCCGTAAAGGGCGGTCACGGCAAGGCCCGTGCCTTCAAAAAGAAGATGCGCCTCGTGCTCCACCTGGCCGGCGAGCTCGCGCGTGGGGGCAAGAATGAGGGCCTGCGGCTTTTTTTCCGCAGGATCGAGCAGAGAAAGAAGCGGCAGCAGATACGCGCCGGTCTTGCCGCTGCCCGTGCGGGACTGCACCATGAGGTCGCGTCCGGCCATGAGGTAGGGAAGCGCGTGCGTCTGCACGGGCATGAGGCGCGTCCAGCCTGCGCGCGCGCAGGCCTGCTGCATGACCTCGGGCAGCTCTTCCAGCGCGCAGGGCGGCAGAGAATGTTCAGGAGCCGTGATCTGAAGCTCCTCGTCGTTCGTTATGGTATCCGACATTGGCGAATCCTGATAAGAGAATGAAGTATATGACTTTCTTGAGAAAACGGAATATTATAGCCGATTCTTCCCCGGTTGCCAAGTGAGCGGCCCGAAGGCCCGGAAACGCAGGGAGCCCGACGCCGAAAGGACGTCAGGCTCGAAAGCGCCGCTTCCGTCATGCGGAGCGGAAAAACGCCGGTCGCCGATCCCCTGCCGAAACGCACCGGCAAGGGGTAGGCGGAGCGCAAAAGCATTACAGCTTGTTCTGAGAAATGACCTGCTTGGCGCGGGTGGCCTCGGGAGCCTTGGGGAACTTGCGGGTAAGCTCGGTGAGGCGCTGCTTGGCCGCGGCCTTCTTGTTGAGCTGCAAAAAGGCCATGCCCTGCTTCAGGTAGGAGGCCGGAGCCTTCACGCTGTTGGGATAGCCGGAAATCACGTTTTCATAGGCCAGCGCGGCTTCGGCGTAGTTCTTCATCTGATACTGGCATTCGCCCTGCCAGAACCACGCGTTGGAAACCAGCTTGTTCTTGGGATAGGTCTTGGTGAAGTCGCTGAAGGAGCGCAGCGCGGCCTGATAGTTGCGGGAGTTGAACGACTTCATGCCGTTGTCGTACAGAGCCTGCGCCATGTCCACATTGGCCGCGGGCTGCGCGGCGGGAGCGGCCTGTGCGGCGGCCGCTGCGGGAGCGGCGGCCACGGAAGGCGCGGCCTGCGCGCCGGGCACGGCCGAGGCGTCGGCGCCGGGCACGCCGGGCTGACCGGGCTGTTCGCCGCCGAGCTGCAGATCCAGCGCCATCTGGCTTTCGAGAAGACGCAGGGCGCGATCGTGCACGGCCAGGGTGTCGGCCATCTTCTGCGCGCCGCCCGCGCGCTGGAGGGCATAGTTCAGCGTGTCTATCTGACCGCGCAGTTCCGACAGCTCCTGACGCATTTCCATGAGCTGCGACCAGCTGTCGGCCTGATTGGTCTGGCTGCTGCTCACCTGACGGTTGATCTGATTGACCTGAGCCTGAAGGGCATTATGCTCGCTGCTCGTCACGCACGCCGTCAGCATCAGAGGCAGGGACAACAGGGCGAGATTCCGACCCCATTTAATAAGTTCCATGACCTTTTCTCCTGATTGATGAGGACGCGGGCCCTGCCCGCTCCCGTTGCATGAAAGCTCCGCTCCGATCGGGGATGCTCCTCCGAAACGCATTCGGCCCGGGGCTTCAGTCAAAAATTCACGCCTGCGGCTTCCGCACGTCGTCGGGACAGCCGAAGGACCACTCGTCGCCCGGGGCATTCTTCCGGGCTCCGGGACGTTCCCCTTCCTCACGGGGGAAGGCGGCATTGTCGGAAGAGGCGCCTCCCGTCTGCCGCGTCCCGTGCCCAGGCGCACGGTCGGGCTCCTGCCCGGCTTGCGGAGACTGCCCGGCCGAAAGAACGTCCTGCCGCTCCGCGTCGTGCACGGCGTCCGCCGCTGTCGGAACCGCCTCTCCGGCAGCTTCGGCCGCCTTCGCCTTTTCCTCGGCGGCACGGGCCCGCTCGGCCTCAATTCTCGCGCGTATGTCCACCTTTTCCCTGCTGGCGTGCTTTCTGCCCACGAAGTAGTAGGCCACGCCCGCCACGCAGGGCAGAAACACGCAGGCCATCATCCAGCGGTACTTTTCCTGCGTGGTGGGAAAGTCGTGGTACATGGCGTGCTTTAAGGCCCACATGTTGGGCAGCGCCGGAATGATGAGCATGAGCAGCTGTTCGCTGCTGAGGTCGGAAATGAGCACGGCTATTTTCCCCCGTCGTCTTCACGTCCCTGCCGGAGAAGCGCGATTCCGGCAAGAAGCACCCCGAGGCATATGGCAATGTCCGCCACGTTGAAGGCCGGCCAGTGCCACGCGCCCCAGTACACGTCCAGAAAATCGGTCACGGCGCGGAAGCGCACCCTGTCGATGAGGTTGCCCGCCGCGCCGCCGAGAATGCTCCCCAGGCCGATGAACAGCGTGCGGCTGTAGGCGGACGTGCGCACGATGTGCACGATGACGCCCGCCACGAGCAGCGCGGCCGCAAGAAACAGCCAGAACTGCCAGTCGGTCTCGTCGCTGTTCAGAAAGCCGAAGGCGGCTCCGCGGTTGAGCACGTGCACGAGGTTGAAGCATCCGTCGATGACGGAAAAGCCGCTTCCCACGGCGATGCGTGCCGTAACCGCCGCCTTGGTGAGCTGGTCCAGCACAAGCCAGACCAGCGCCACCGAAAAGACGACGACATGGCGGTTTACCGCCCCTTTCACTCTTTTTCTCCGGCCTCAAGTTCCTTCATGACCGCAGCGCAGCGCGGGCACAGCGTGGGATGCTCGGGATCGGCGCCGATCTTGTCCGAGTACATCCAGCAGCGTTCGCACTTTTCGCCGTCGGCCTTCTTCACGCGCACGGCAAGGCCGGGGCACTCGTCGAGCTGAGCGTTCGCAAGAGCGTCCACGGGCGCGTCCTTGAAGGGCGCAAGGTCGAGCTGAGACACGATGCACACCGAACGCATGTCGGCCCCGCTGTCGGCGATGGCGGCACGGAGCTTGTCGTCCACGTACAGGGTGACGTGGGTGTCGAGCGCGTGACCGATGACGCCTTCCTTGCGCAGGGGCTCGATGGCGCGGGTGACGCCCGCACGGATGTCCATGACCATTTCCCACGCGCCGCGCTCGTCGTCGGACAGACGGAACTTCGAGGCGTCCACGGGAGGCATGGCGAACACGGTGACCACGGGCTTTCCTTCGGCGTCCACGGGCTTCAGGGCTTCGGGAATGTAGCGGAAGGCCTCCTCGGCGGTGAAGCTCATGATGGGCGCCATGTCGCGCAGCATGATGAGCATCATCTGATACAGGGCGCTCTGGGCGGAACGGCGTTCGGCGCTGTCGGGCAGCGAGGAGTACAGACGATCCTTGAGCACGTCGAGATAGAAGGCCGAAAGCTCCGTGGCGCACAGACCGTGCAGGCCCTGGAACACCTTGTGGAACTCGTATTCCTGATAGGCGGTTTCCGCGGCTTCATGGAAGGCGGCCACAAGGCTCAGCACGTAGCGGTCGAGCGGCTTCATGGAGGCGAAGGGCACGAGCTTTTCGGGCGTGAGGTCGTGAATGCTGCCGAGAATGTAGCGGCAGGTGTTGCGGATGCGGCGATAGGCGTCCACAAGGCGCTTCATGATCTCTTCGGAATAGCGGATGTCTTCGCGGTAGTCCACGGAAGCGACCCACAGGCGCAGAAGTTCCGCGCCGTACTTGTCGATGACTTCCTGAGGCGCCACCACGTTGCCCACGGACTTGGACATCTTGCGGCCGCTGCCGTCCACCACATAGCCGTGGGTGAGCACGGCCTTGTAGGGCGGAATGTCGCGGGTGCCCTCGGCCACGAGCAGGGAGCTGTGGAACCAGCCGCGGTGCTGGTCGGAGCCTTCAAGGTACAGATCGGCGGGAACGCGGCCTTCGGGACGCTTTTCCATGACCGCGGCAAAGCTGGTGCCGGAGTCGAACCACACGTCGAGAATGTCGTCTTCCTTCTCCCAGTGCTTTCCGCCGCAGTGCGGGCAGGTGAGGCCTTCGGGAGCGATTTCCGAAACGTCGTGCTCATACCAGTAGTCGCAGCCCGTAGGATGCGTGGCGAAGCGGGAGGCGATTTCGCGCATCCATGCCGGGTCGTTCCACACTTCGCCGCAGTCCTTGCAGATGAGGGCGAGAATGGGCACGCCCCACATTCTCTGACGGGAAATGCACCAGTCGGGACGCGATTCCACCATGTTGTAGATGCGGCCCTGACCCCAGGAAGGAATCCACTTCACCTTGTTTTTGATGGCGTCAAGCGCCTTGGCGCGCAGGTTATTGGGCTCCATGCCGATGAACCACTGCGTGGTGGCGCGGAAAATGACGGGATTCTTGCAGCGCCAGCAGCAGGGATAGGAATGGGTGATGTCCTGACGGGCCAGGAGATGACCGACTTCCTCCACCTTGGCGATGACGGCGGGGTTGGCGTCGAAGACCTGCATTCCGGCGAAGAATTCCACGGAAGGCAGGAAGCGGCCCTCGTCGTCGAGGGGAGAATACACGTCGAGGCCGTACTTCATGCCCACTTCGTAGTCCTCGCGGCCGTGACCGGGAGCGGTGTGGACGCAGCCCGTGCCGGCGTCGAGGGTGACGTGCTCGCCGTTGATGACGAGCGAGGGACGGTCGATGAAGGGATGACGGGCCTCAAGACGATCCAGCTTGTCGCCGGTGGTCTCGCCGATGACGGCATAATCGGTCCAGCCGAACGTCTTCGCGCAGCCTTCCACGAGCTCGGAGGCCAGAATGTACTGGCTGCCGCCGGTCTCCACGAGAGCGTAGCGCAGCTCGGGATGCACGCACACGGCAAGGTTGCTCGGCAGCGTCCAGGGAGTCGTGGTCCAGATGACGATGTAGGCGCGCGACACGTCGGCGTTCGGGAACACGTCCGCGAGCTTCGGGTCGGGCAGAGGGAAGCGCACGTAGATGGAAGGCGAGGAAAGGTCGCGGTATTCCACTTCGGCTTCGGCAAGGGCGGTCTTGCAGTGGCAGCACCAGTAGATGGGCTTCTTGCTGCGCACCACGCCGCCTCTCTCCACGAAGGTGGCCAGTTCCGAGGCGGTCACGGCCTCATAGGCCGGATCCATGGACATGTAGGGATGCTCCCAGTCGCCGAGCACGCCGAGACGCTTGAATTCCTTGCGCTGAATGTCGAGGAACTTCTGCGCGTACTGACGGCAGCGCTTGCGGATGACGTGCGCGGGCAGATCCTTCTTCTTGTCGCCGAGCTCGAGTTCCACGTTGTGCTCGATGGGCAGGCCGTGGCAGTCCCAGCCGGGAATGTAGCCGGTCTTCCAGCCCATGAGGTTGCGGGACTTGATGATCATGTCCTTGAGGATCTTGTTCAGCGCCGTGCCGAGGTGAATGTGTCCGTTGGCGTAGGGCGGGCCGTCATGCAGCACGAATTCGCCCCGGGAGCCGGAAGCGTCCTGCATGAGCTGGAACACATTGTTCTCTTCCCAGAATTTCAGCATTTCCGGTTCCTTCTGAACCAGATTCGCCTTCATGGGAAAACCGGTGACAGGCAAATTCAGCGTTTTCTTATATTCAGCCATCAGGCTTTCCTCCGGGCGCGGAGTGCGCCATGGTATTCCTTGCGGGGCACGCGGTCAGAGACCGCTCTCCGAAAGCAGTCGAAAAAGGTATGTTTTCCCGCGTCGGGAAGAAATGTCAAGCGCAATTTCCTCCGCCGGGACGCACGGCGCCGGGTGCGCCCGTTCCGGCCGCGCGGAAAATATCATCCCGCTTTTCGCCGTCTCGTGGTATCCCGCCGGCAGACGACAAAAAAAACAGGGAGCGCCCCCATGACCCTTGAAGACAAAGGACGGCTCGTTCTTCGCGTGCTGCACGTCGGCGCCGCGGCCTCATGGCTCGGCAGCGTGCTGTGCGTGCTCATTCTCGTGCACGAAGCGCCGCTTGCCGGAGAAGGCGATCTCTTCGGCCTGCTTCGGGCCGCCGCCGTCGTAAG
The DNA here is from genome assembly GCF_905187505.1 of uncultured Mailhella sp. GTDB lineage: Bacteria > Desulfobacterota > Desulfovibrionia > Desulfovibrionales > Desulfovibrionaceae > Mailhella. Next base: position 8,059 of record NZ_CAJJIC010000015.1, on the reverse strand, counting down.
TCAGCGGGTGCTCGTGCCCGTGGGGGCCTTCGGCACACTCTTCACGGGCCTTGCGCTGACGCTGCTTGCCGGAAAAGACGCCCTCCGCCGCCCATGGACGCTCTGCAACGCGGCGGCGGCCCTGCTCATGATGGCGGGACTTCTGTTCATCTCGCCCTGGGCCGGAGAGGAACTCGATGCCGCAGGACGGGCGGGCATGGCCGTGTACGCGCAGCCCGGCATGGCGGAGAGGCACGCCAGACGCGAGCTCTTCGGCCTTGCCTGCGCGATTCTTCTTCTCTTCTGCTTCGCCCTCGCCCTCGCGCGGCCCGGACGCGGGCGTCAGCTTCCCTGAGCAAGCAGCCGGCGCAGAAGCCAGGAGAGCGAGCAGAGCGTGAACGAACGCTCCTCGTCCGCCTTCCGTCCGGCAAGCCACGCGTCGCGCCCCTTCACGTTCACGAGAAAGGGCACGTGCCTGCCGTTGTCCTTCATAAAGGAAGGATAGGACACGTCGCTTCCGTGGTCGCCCCAGAGCACGAAAAGCGTGCCTTCCGGCAGCCGGGCGTAAAAGTCGGCAAGGCATCCGTCCACGTAGCGCAGCGAGGAGACGTACCTTGCAAAGGTGCCCCGCCCAAGTCCGAAGGGCGGCCAGGGCTCCATGAAGGGGATGTGACTGCTCATGGTCACCGCAAACACCGCCTCTCCCCTGCCCTCCTCCAGATACTTCGCCGCCGCGTCGAGCACGTTCTCGTCCGTCACCTGCTCGAGTGCCAGCGCGCTTGTCGGATACCCCGCCCGGACAAGCTCCTCCTTGAAGAAGGTTTCTTCAAAGCCCATGAGACGATACGCCTCCCTGAGATGAAAAAGCTCCCCCTCAAGGCCGTGGAACACCGCCGGACGACGGGACGCGAGCGCGCGTATCACGCTGTCGGGATAGTCCCGTATGTGGGAATAGTACATGACGTTCTCCTCCGCCACGCGGCCGTTCAAGAGCTCGTAGTCGGAGTTGGCCGAGCCCACCTTGTGCGGGGCGAAGGCCCGCAGAAGCAGCGACGAAGGCAGAAGCGAGCGCACGAAGGGCATGACCTCATGACCGCCGAAGCTCATGGAAAGCGCGGCGTAGTCAAGGCTTTCCACCTGAATCATGGCCACGGGCCCCCAGAAGGAAGGCAGCGGACAGCCGCACCACTCGCCTGCCGTCTCCCGATGCGTTTCGCGAAAGAGCACGTCGGGATCCTCGCACCTTTTTTCGGCGTATACGAGGCTCAGGTCGCGATACGCGCCTCCCGCCCACTCTCCCGCCCACGTGGCAAGGTAGCCGAGACGCCGCACGGACTGCTTCGAGCCTTCCTGACTGCGGCGGTCGAAGGTCGTGACGTGCGGCCCCTCGCCCGTCCACAGGCTGAGCATGCCCGACCGTCCGTGCTCCTGAAACACCGTGACGGCCACGAGCATGAGACAGAGCGGAACGGCCACGGCCCTCACGACGCGAAGGCGCGGCGAAAGACCGCGGCCGGAGACGGACCGGCGTACAAGAAGAATCTGCACCCCGAGAACGAAGGCGAGAAGCAGAAGAATGCCCGGACGGACGAACACGAACACGGAACCGCCGAGACTCGAGAGCCCCTGCATGGAATGATACATGGCCGAGAGCGTGAGCGTGTTGTAGAAGAAGGCGGCATAGTGCAGAATGACGGCGTCCGTCACGCTCTGAAGCACCAGAAAGACGAGGTACGCCCGGCGCGAGAGCAGCGCAAGGCAGAGCGGCACGAGCACGTCCACGGCGACAAGAGACGGCGTGACGGTGTCCAGGATGCGTTCCGCCGTCAACAGGTGATGGATGGAAAACGTCTGCACCAGCAACGATTCCAGCGCGCTCACGGCAACGGACAGCAGAAGAAAGACAAGGGCCGTCCCTTCCCGGGACGGGGCAGACAAGAGCGTTCGCATGACTCCTCCGGCGTGTCCTTCCATCTTCAATCCGGAGAATTTTTGCGTCAACTACTGAGAATAAAAGAATAATCCTGCCGTTCCACAAAAAGGTGCGCAGCCTTGGCATCTTGCGGCGACGGCATTCTTGAAAGAAACGACCCGAAGGCTCGGCCCCGCACGGAGCAGCACCCGCCGCTCATCGCAAAAAATCCGGAGCGGCCTCCAAGCCCGCAGCCCCGGTTCCTGCCCGGAAAAGAGGACCGTTCCGGCATGAGCGGCGCGTCGGAAGCGCCTTCCGCTTCTTGACGCTGCCTCTTCCGCTCCGTATCGTGAAAAAAGAAGACAAGGAGGTTCTCCATGGAGAGGCTCACAGTTCTCGGCACGGGAGCGGCCAACGCGCTGCGCTACTACAATACCTGTTTCATGCTTCAGGGGCCGCAGGGCGGCCTGCTGGTGGACGGCGGAGGCGGCAACGGCATTCTCGTTCAGCTTGAGAAGGCCGGCATATCCCTCCTCGATCTCACGGACATCTTCGTCACGCATCAGCACATCGATCATTCCCTCGGCGTCATCTGGCTCGTGCGCATGATATCCTCGCTCTTTCTCCGCGAAAAGCGCAGCGACCTTCTGCGCATTCACTGCCACACGCGTCTTTCGGAAAAGCTGCGCGCCATCTGCCAGTTCACCCTGAGCGAAAAGCAGTTTTCCACCGTGGGCGGCAGCATACGCTTCATGCCCGTCGGGGACGGGGAGCAGCGCAGCATAGCCGGGCACACCGTCACCTTCTTCAACACGCACTCGCGCAAGGCCGAACAGTTCGGCTTCCACATGGAAAGCCCGGAGGGGCAGCGCATCGTGTGCACAGGCGACGAACCCTGTCAGCCCGCCTGCGGCCACTATCTGGAAGGCGCGGACTGGCTGCTGCATGAGGCCTTCTGTCTGGAAGCCGAGGCGAACGTGTTCCGGCCGCGCCTCATCGGGCACGGCACCGTGCGCGAAGCCGCCCTTCTTGCCGGCAGGCACCGCGTGCGCAATCTCGTGCTCTGGCATACCGAAGACCGCACGCCGCCTTCTCTGCGCAAGGAACGCTACACCGAGGAGGCGAAGCAGGCCTACCGGGGCGGCGTGTACGTGCCCGACGACCTCGAAGTCATAGACCTTGCCGCAAGGCGCTGAATCCGGTCTCTTTCCGCCCTGCGCAGAAAACGTGCGGGAGGGAAACCCGCGAGCCCGGAGCCGCGAGGTTCCGAAATTCTGCGGAAAAGGGGGGCCGAAGCCCCCCCTTTTTTTGCGGCCGCACAGGGTCTGCCCCTCTTCGGACAGCGCCCTTCCGCCCCATCCCTCATGGTTGCGGCCGCGTCGCAAACGCGGCGCGCCCGCGCTTTCTGCGCAGGCATCCCTCGCGCCGCCTTCACGCAAGCATTCGTTCTCTTCCGGTTTCCTTCCTACGCCGAACGCAGGATTTCCCCGGCCGTTTTCCGGCAGGCGAACCATGCGGGCAGAAACGCGGCAAGACAGCCGCAGCAGGCGGTGGCAAGCGCCGCCAGACACTCACGGGACGACAGGCTCACCGAAAGCGCCACGCCCGTTTCCGCCTGAATCCATGCGCTGACCGCCGTGGCCATCAGCGTGCCGAGCGCCAGGCCGAGCGCGCAGCCGGCAAGAAGCACGCCCGACACCATGAGCCACACGCTCACGGCAATGAAGCCGTGCGAGGCGCCGAGCGCCCGCAGAAGCGCCATGGCCTTCACCCGCATGGCCACGGCAAAGAAGCCGGAAACGAGGGCCGCGGCAATCGCCGCCGCCTGAGCGCCCGAGGCGAGCAGCAGCATGACGTCGTGCATCTGCTCAAGCGTGCCGAAAAGCCGCGTGAGCACCTCGCCGGAAAACACGGCCTGCGAGTCTCCCGCGTTCAGCGCGCCGCGCAGCCGGTAGGCGTCGGCCACGGTCACGGGCTTCACCACCACCACGGAGCAGCGTCCCTCTCCGGCGCCGGAATCGTGCATCTTCCAGAGCGCCTCAATGGGAACCACCACGGCCCTGTCCCAGGGCGTGCCCGTGGCGGGCATTTTTCCCACCACGCGGAAGCTGTGGTCGTGGGCGTGAACGGCCCCGCCCCCGTCATCGAGCGCGGCCTCGGCCACGCTGCCGTGGCTCGGGGAAAAGGTGTCGCCCTCCTTCAAGGGCACGCCCGCGCCGACGACGGCCTCGCCCGCGTTCATGAACATCCTGCCCGAGGCAAGCGGACGCTTTCCGCCGAGCGTCACGAGCTCCGACGTCGTGCCCGCCATGGGATAATGCTTCCAGCGGTCGCCGAAGGCGAGCGGCGCGGCCCAGCGCATGCCGCCGTGCGCCTTCACCTCTTCCAGCGTGCCGTACGGCAGAAGGGAAAGCGGCTCGGGCCGGAGGTACACCGCGCCGAGCACGAGATCCACGGCGCTGCCCTTCGCGCCCACGAGCAGATCAAAGGCATCGGCCGACTGCGCCATGCCGGAACGGATGGAGCGCTCCAGCATGGAAACGGCCGGACTCAGGCTTCCGGCAAAGGCCAGCACCAGCGCGAGCGCCAGCGCCCCGCCCAGGGAACGGCGAAGTTCGCCGCGCAGAAAAAGAAAAGGATTCATTCGACATCCTCTCGAGCATGATTCGTTGATACGGCCTTCGGCGCGCCCGGCGCGCTTCCCGCCGAGGCCGGGAACATCGCTTTTTTGTCCGGCGAGCCGATCGGGGCCCTGCCGCGTACGACGCAGAAAGGCCGCACGCCGTGGCCCTTGCGTTCCGCCTCTTCCCCGGAAACGTGCGAAGCGGGGAGACGCGGAGACGTTCGGATGAAAAACGCGGAAAACGGAAAAGCGCCCTTTTGCGGAGGCGCTCCGCCATTTCCCTACTTTCTCTTGAGATCGTCCTCCAGACCGGCGAGCAGACGGCCGCGCTCCAGACGGTAGCGCCGGTCCATCCTGCCGTGCAGCACCTGCTCATGGGTGACCACGATGAGCGTGCAGCCTTCGGAACGGACAAGATCCACCAGCTCGTCGGTGACGAGCTGGGCGTTGCTTCGGTCGAGGCTGGCCGTGGGTTCGTCGGCAAGCAGCACGGAGGGCCTGAACAGCACGGCGCGGGCCATGGCCACGCGCTGCTGCTCGCCCCGGGAAAACACGCCCGCAGGCGCGCTTGTCCGGCGTATGCCGAGCCTTCTGAGTAGATCGCGCGCCCTGTCCTTCAGATCCTCGGGAATGGAAAAATGCCGGAACGTGGCGGGCAAAAGCACGTTTTCCATGGCGGTAAGCTGAGGAAAAAGCTGAAAGTCCTGAAATATCATGCCGACATGGCGTCCACGCCAGGCATCCCTCGCCCCTTCCGGCATGGCGAGAAGGTCGTCATCGCCCCAGCGCAGCTCGCTTCCCTGACACGCGTCGGGCAGCATGAGGCCGCAAAGAAGATTGAGCAGCGAGGTCTTGCCTGAGCCGGAATCGCCGTAAATGCCCGCCAGCGTGCCGCCGGGAAGAAACAGCTCGGGAATGTCCAGCACGCGGCGCATCCCCCCGCCGTCCTGAACGCTGTAGCGTATGTTGCGCAGATGAAGGTCGTTTTCCATGGTTCCTCACAGCGTGTGGAAGGTGGCGTTGCGCAGGCGCAGCTGACTCACGAAGCCGGTCTTCTCGTCCGTCCAGGAGCCGACTTCCAGATCGCCTTCCACCTCTATGACGGTGTTGTTCTGCACGAAGCGCTCCTTCTCCGAGAGGTACACCACCAGAATGTTGTCCGGCCAGTCGGAGTCGGACTGACAGAACGGACACAGCGCCACGGGCTCACGGGTGAGCACGAAGAAGTCCGAATCCGCCTTCAGCGGCGGCGCCATGAAGCCGCGTATGACGATGCGCCCGCCTTCAAACGACAGCACCTTGTCGGAAAAGCGCAGCCCGAGCGCGCCTCCCCCGCTGTAGAGTTCGTCGAAGCTGAGGCGTTTTTCCGTTTCCGCGTGCGCGGCCTGCACGCCGAACAAAAGACAGAGCAGCACGGCCAGCCAGATTTTCATATTCGCTTCCGTCGGGAAAAAGGTTCGGGAACCTCCGGGACGTCCCGCAAGGCCGGACTTCCGGTCCCAGCCTGCGCAAAGCGCCCGCAGCTCCTGCAAAAGGCGCCCCGAACATTCAGGGCGCCTGGTGAGCATGGAAAGGAAGCCCACGCCCCCTTTCCGCATCCGTCATCACTTGCCGAGAGCCAGGGCCTCGGCCATGATGCGGAAGATTTCCGTGCTGTTCATGAAGCCGTGAATCTGATCGGCGTTCGGGCCTCTCGCGCCCACCACGAGGTCGTCGATGGCGTGCACGCCGGTGGATTCGGTGCGGGGCAGGTTGCCGGGCACGAACTGAGCGCCGGGAACGTCCTTGTAGGCCGCGTTGGCGATGTAGTGACCGTTCTCATCCTGCACGGCAGGCACGAAGGGGCCGTCGAGCTTGGGACGGAAGGTCTCGTAGTGGTCGGGATAGTTGCCGATGAAGGCCGCGAGACGCTTGGACACGTTCACGTCGTCGGGATAGCCGTCGCCGTTCTCGTCCTTGTAGTTGGGGTACCCCGCGGCCGCGTAGATGCCCACCTTGTCGCGCATGAGCTCGCCGGGCAGGTTGTCGTCCACGGTGCCTATGATGCTGAGGGCATGGGTGTGGTCGCCGGTGACGATGAGCAGCGTGTCGGGGTTGGCGTCGCAGAAGGCCTGCGCCTGAGCCACCACCTTGTCGAACATGATGGTGTCGTAAATGGCGCGCTCCCAGTCCAGAGGATGCGTGTACTTGTCCACCAGACCGGCTTCCAGCATGAGGAAGAAGCCGTTGGGATTCTTGGAAAGCACCTTGAGCGCGGCGTTCATGGAATCGGTGAGGTCGGGCTGATCCGGGAACTTGGACACCGTGCCCTTCTTGAGCTGCTTGCGGTCGAGCGCACCGTCGAGGTTGCCGGTGTGGAACAGGCCGAGCAGACGATCAGGCGTCTTTTCCATGACGTTCACAAGCTCGGTGCGCGTGGTGGCAAGCGTGTAGCCCGCCTTGCGGAAGTCTTCCACATAGTCCTTCTCGTCCTTGCGCTTGGAGCCCGGAACCGTGCGGGGCAGAAAATACGCGGAGCCGCCGCCGATGAGCACTTCGGGACGGATGTCGGCGAACATTCCGACAATGGCCGCCTTTTCCGAACGCTTGCGGGTGTGGGACACCACCGAGGCGGGCGTGGCGTCCTCGATTTCCGCGTCGGACACGATGCCTATGGACTTGTTCGTCTTGCGGCGCAGAAGCTCGGCTATGTTCTCCTGACGCGGATCGTCAAAGGGATCCTTGGTGCGGTCGGCATACACGCCGATGGCGTTCACGCTGGACTTGTGACCGGTCATGTAGGCGGAAGCGGTGTTGGCGGAGTCGGCGGCAATGGAATCCACGCTGCAGGTGCCGAGCATGCCGGTGTAGGGCAGCGTGTCCATGGAAAGACAGCCGTTGTACATGCCGTTGGTCACGCCCTTGGAAAGCAGACGCGCGCCCGTGCGGTGACCCATGCTGAGACCGTCGGCAATGAGCAGAATGACGTTCTTGGCCTTGGCCTTGTCCGGCGTGCCGTACACGTCCCACTTTGCGGAGGCTTCTTCCTTGCCGTCCTTCGCCGTTACCGCATACTTGCCCGGGGCGAGCGACACGTTGCGCAGAATGATGGCCGAGCCCTTTCCTTCCTCGTTCCTGATGAATTCCGGCTTTGCGCCGAACACGTCGGCCACGCTCCTGCCGTTGATGCGCACGTCGACGTCGGACTGACTGATCTCGCGGTCGAACTCCACCTTGAAGTCAAACTTCGAGGTCCCCAGGAATCGCGCGGTATCCACAGGGTAAATGGCAGGGGCAGCCTGCGCCGTGGCGGTCAGAAGCGCCATGCCGAGACACAGCGGCATCATCACGGTAGCTTTCATACTATCCTCCAGGTTTGTTTTCAGCTGCCGCCACTATGGACAATGCCTGTGACCTGCCTGTGAAGCGCTTATAAATTCTTCGTGAAGAAAAACTACGCGAACATGACGGAACGCGGGAGGAAGGGGGACAGAGAAAGGAGATGCTGCGGCTACCGGCAGCAAGCGCGCGAAAGAGGAGACACCCACCCGCCCCAGGAGCGCCGG
>NZ_CAJJIC010000014.1 GCF_905187505.1 uncultured Mailhella sp. | reverse complement strand
GTCCCATGGTGGAACGCTTGCCGAGCACGATGGCGGCGGCAAGAGCGGCGGAGCCGGAACTCATGTGCACCACGGCGCCGCCGGCGAAGTCAAGGGCGCCCATCTTCATGAGCCAGCCTCCGCCCCACACCCAGTGGGCCATGGGGCAGTACACCACAAGCAGCCAGAGCGTGGAAAAGAGAAGCATGGCCTGGAAGTGTATGCGCTCGGCATACGCGCCGGAGATGAGCGCGGGAGTCAGCGCGGCGAACATGCACTGGAAGGCCATGAACGCAAGCGCAGGGATGGAACCGCCTTCCAGAGGCTCCTTGCCCACGCCGAAAAGCATGATGTTCTCAAGGCCGCCGATAAGTCCGTGAATGTCCGGACCGAACGCCAGCGTGTAGCCCACAAGGGGCCAGAGCAGCGCGCCCACGCCGAGAAGAACAAAACTGTGCATGGTGGTGGAAAGCACGTTGCGGGAAGCCACGAGCCCGCCGTAGAACAGAGCGAGCGCCGGCACCATGAGCATGACCAGCATGGCGCTGACAAGAACAAAACCCGTATCGGCAGCGTTCATAGATATTTCCTCCTTCATCCTGAACGTCAGATTCTGCATTCTTGTCTGCACATACCGTGCCAATTTCGCAAAAATAATCCAACATGGTGAAATAATGTGACTCTTTTTCGTTTCGTCCACAGTTTTTCAGTACGAAAAAATATCGTTCTGTCTTTGCAGATCCCGGGGGCTTTTCCGCCTCATTCTGACGAAAGGCATAAATAGCCTGTATTTTCAACAGGAAAGCACTGTTGATATTTTTTTGTATCACGAGATGGGAAATTCCGGCCCCATTTCGTACCTTCGCCCGCCCATCGACGTTTTCTGCGCCCGCAGCCCACTCCGCAGGCCTCAAACGACCGCACCGTCAGGTCTCGTCTTCAGCAAAAAGAAACAAAAAAGGCCTTCATCTTCGTCCGTTACGAAAGATGAAGGCCCGACGTTGCGCAGATCGGACACGCCCCGGCAGGAAGGCCTGCCTGTCACGCGGAGCAAAAGCCCCGGCAGGAAGGCCTGCCTGTCACGCGGAGCAAAAGCCCCGGCCGTTTTCCCTGCGGAAGGAGCGTACCCCTTCCGTGCTCCGGTCGGAGCCGCATGAGGCACGGAAAACGATGCTGTGAAAAAACGCAGGAAAGACTAATGCATGGAGCAGGCTTCGAGAGCCTTGTCGAGCGTGGCGGTATGATCGCGCAGACGACCATAGGCAAAAAAGTACCGGTGCAGGGTCCACGCCTCAAGGTCAAGGATGTCGAGCTTGCCCTCGCTTTCATCGCAGAGGAAGGGCTTTATGGCCTCCACCACTTCCGCATCCGGGAAGACCTCGCCTTCGTAGCTTATGCGCAGAAGATCGCCGGAAAGCTCCACGGCATCGGGAATGTACCAGTCTTCCAGCACGGCGCGCACGGCTCGGAAGGTCTCTTCCGTGGCGGGATTGAGGGCCCCGTAGGCCTTGACGAGAACAGGTCGCATAAAGGCTCCATGTCGACGCAGCGCCCCGCAAGGGGCGCACCGACAGAAACGCCGCGCCCGGAAAGCCGGACGCGGCGCAGGTTTCAGAGTTTTACGCCTCAGCGCATGGCGCCCATGATGGACATGGAAGCGTTCTTGAGAACGTCGGCCAGAGTGCTGGAAAGCGTTTCCTCGGCAAGGGCTGCGCCGGGAATGCCGGTCTTTTCCTGCTGGGAGGCAAAGCTTCTGGTCACCGTGGCCTGCTTCTGGCTGTAAAGACGGGTCTGGATGCGGATGACGGCATCGTAGTTGCTCATGCTCTTTTCCGTAAGCCACACGCGTTCCACCACGCCGCCCACGATGTAGTCGGGCTGACCGGCCTGCGCCTGGGCCATGGAGGTGGCCAGGGACACCTGAGCGCCCTGACGGGCCAGCTCGTCGGCGAGAGACTGACTCACCCATTCCGCCACGCTGGAGCTGGGCTGGAAGGGGCTGCCGTCCTTGCGGACGCCGACGTCTATGCGACCGCGCTGATCCTCGAAGACCACCACGGCGACACGGGGAGCCGTGGCCACGGGCAGCGCCGACGCCCCGCCGGGATTATAAAGCAGGCGGACATTATTCTGTGCCAGGCATCCGGTAAGGGCGGCAAGCATCAGCACCGCGCAGAACAACAGGGAAAGACGACGGAAATGATTCATACCTCAACTCCTGAAAAAGGGATTTCACACCTTAGCGTTTTTGCGGCCGGGACGCAACGCCGCAGGCCGCTAAATCCCCATGCGGGCCTGATACAGACGGCCGCCGCGAAGCACCTGAAGCAGTATCTGTCTATTGAGGAAGTCTCGGCGGAACGCATCCAGAAAGGCCGTGCGCGAATCCGTGACGCGGCCGGAAACGGCCGTGATGACATCGCCCTTTTCCAGTCCCAGACGGGCGGCGGGAGAACCGGCCTTTACCTGCGTGACCACGGCACCGTTTCGTCCGTCCTTCACGGATATGCCCCAGCGGCGCAGCGCCAGCGATTCGGCCGCCTTGTCATCGAAGTCCGTCGCCGTCAGAGTATACGCTCTTTCCTTGCCGTCGCGCCATACCTTGAGCGATATGGGCGCATGGGGCTGGTGATTTCGCATGAGGGAAAGGAACTTGTCCCTGTCGGTGACGGCGTTGCCGGACATCTCCATGATGACGTCGCCGGGGCGAAGTCCCGCCTTGTCTGCCGGTCCGTTCTTGAACACTTCCGTCACGAGCAGCCCCTCGGCTTCGGGAAGGCGCAGATAGCGGGCCGTGCGCGGGTCCACGTTCTGCCCGATGAGCGCAAGCCACGGAGTGCTGACGTGCCCCTGATCAAGAATCTCGTCCACCACGCGGCGGGCCTTGCTGATGGGAATGGCGAAACCTATGCCCTGCGCCTTGTCGTAAATGGCGGTGTTGATGCCGACAAGCTCCCCGAGCACGTTGAGCAGGGGGCCTCCGCTGTTGCCGGGATTGATGGCGGCATCGGTCTGAATGAGATCCGTGAACACGCCGTCCTCGGCTTCAATGGTGCGGTCCAGCGCGGAAACGACGCCCGTGGTCACCGTGTGGGAAAAGCCGAAGGGATTGCCTATGGCGATGACGTTCTCGCCGGGCATGAGATCGGTGGAATCGCCCATGGCCACGGAAGGAAGATCCTTCGCGCCCTTGAGACGCAGCACGGCAATGTCGAAGTCCGGTTCCGCGCCCACCACGTCGGCGGAAAAGGTTCGGCCGTCGAGAAGCCTTACGGAAATGGACGAAGCGCCGTTCACCACATGGGCGTTGGTGAGCACGAGGGAGCGGCGGCCGTCGATGATGATGCCGGACCCTATGCTTTCGCCGCGCAGATCGCGTCCGGGAATGTTGAAAAAGAAGTCGAAAGGCGTGAGCTCGGGAGCGGAACGTCTTTCCACCAGCGTGCTTGTGATGTTCACCACCGCCGGAGCAACGGCGCTCACGACGCGCACCGCCGGGGTGACGCGTTCCTGCTGCCTCGCCGTGAACGAAGGCGCGGCCTGAAGGGAAGGAACACCAACGAGACCAAGCAGAAGAAAGCCGAGAAATATGTTACGTATCATGCTGATTTTCATAGTAAACTTCCTCCATGAGGAGGACTGTCCGCGTCCGGAGCGGTGCCGGCGGGCCTTTTTTGCTGACTCCGGGCAAAGGAGTGCGCTCAAAGCGTGCCTCCGCAAGGCACACTCCTTTGTCCGATGATTTTTCGGAAAAAGCCCCGCGCGGACGCAGGGCTACCTGCGATGATCATTCCGTCCCGGATCGTTTCTGCCGGGGACGGGGGGATTGCTTCCGGGCTTCGGCATCGCGGGACGCTGCATGGCGGGCGACTTTTGCGGATTGCCGGGACGGGACGGCGTCACATGACTGTCCGGCCGGGGAGCCGGAGCCTTGTTCACCCCAGGCCCGGGAGCAGGCGCATGCCTGTCGGGACGGGGCGCAGGCGCAGGTCTGGGAGCCTCGGGACGCGGGGCCGGAGGCGCGGGGCGCACGTCATGCCGCACGGGAGCGGGATGATAGTCCGCATAGGCCAGAGAACCCGGCTGCGGCGGAATGCAGCCGGCCAGAAGGAAAAGACAACCGATGGCAACGGGCAGAGCTCTCATGACATACCTCCATGTTCATGAACGTTGCCGGTGCTCCGGACATCGGAGCACGAGGCCGGCACGGCTCCTCCGGACAGGCCTTTCAGTCCGCTCCATGACGGAGGTCGAAACGACAGGAGAAGAAAGGCCCGTCCGCAGGGGGCAGGCCGAAAAAAACGCTAGCGCGTCCGGGGACCCCAGTAGGGGTGGTAATCTGCGGGCGGCGGTCTGTGACCACGGGGCTGCTCGTACCTGTGCTCATCGTGATGGGGCGGCGGAACGACGCAGCCCGACAGGGCAAATCCCGTGCAAAGCAACGCGACAAGAATGAATCGACTCATGACAACTCCTTTTTCTTTCCCATGTCCGCTCACGTCCGCTTGAAGGTCGCCGTGGCCCGAAGGCCGCCTTCCGGTCTGTTTTCCAGCGTCACGTCGCCGCCGTGCATGCGGGCCATGCTGCGAGCGATGGAAAGACCGAGTCCGGTGCCTCCCGTGCTGCGGTTGCGGGAGCGTTCCACCCTGTAAAAGGGCTCAAAAACCTTCTTGAGTTCAGACTCGGCGATGCCGGGTCCGCTGTCGGAAATGATGACGGAAAGCATGTCGTCGCCGTCCACCACGTCCACCACCACGTGGCCGCCGTAGCGCAGGGCGTTGTCCATGAGGTTGGCAAGACAGCGCTTCATGCTGAGCGGACGGGCCTTGAGGGGCCGTATGGAGAACATGGCCTCGGGATCCTGCAGGCGCTCTTCCATGCGGATGTCCTGTCCCATGTCCTGCCGGTCCTCCACGAGACTTTCAATGAGGGACATGACGTCCACCACGGCCACATTCTCGCTCTTGCTGCGTGCGATGTCTATGGTGGTGTCCATGATCTGCTGCAGCTCGCCGATGTCCTTCTGAAGAGGAATGCGCTGACTCTCGTCAAGCTGCTCCACGCGCAGGCGCATTCTCGTAAGCGGCGTGCGCAGGTCGTGCGACACGGCGGCAAGGGTGCGCTCCCGCTCGTCCAGAAACTCCCGTATGCTCGTCTGCATGCGGTTGAAGGCCTGGGCGGCCTCGCGCACTTCCGTGGGACCGGTTTCCGGCAGGGCAGGAGTGCGTATGTCCCGGCCGAAGCGGTCGGCGGCGCGGGCCAGCCTGCGCAGCGGCTTCACGCACAGATAGAAGGCCAGAAGGCTGATGGCCACGAAAAACATTTCTATGGCCATGATGCTGGTAAAGGGGAAATAGGGCATGGGCGGATAGCCGGGCGCGGAATCCTCGATGACCACCCATGTGCCGTCGTGCAGGGGCACCACGGCCGTGGCCTGATACACGGAAGGACCGCGGGTCTTCTTGTCCTTGGTGAAGTACTGGCATACGGACTGGCCGAAGGACTCCATGGGGCTCGGCAGATTCAGCTCACGAACGGCCAGAACGCCGCGGCGAGGCACGTCCTCGCTCATGCGACTCGTCCCGCTGCCGTGCCCCGTGCCGTGCATTCCTCCACGGCCGTGGCCCGTGCCGTGCATTCCTCCACGGCCGTGGCCCGTGGGCATGTCGCCGTAAAGGCGCGCGAGGGACACGTTCAGCATGTATTCCATGAGCTCCGACATTTCCTTCAGGTCCTCGTGCACGGACACGGAAGGCCGCGTGGACATGAAGCGCACGAAAAAGCCGCGGCTGTTGAGCTGCTCGCGCAGGACGAAGCGGATTTCCGGCGACGTGGCGTCGAGCAGCACGGCCACTTCCGCCATGCGGCGGGCCCTGTCGGCCATGAGCCCGCGCATGAAGTAGAAATGCCGGGATTCCCCCGCATAAATGGTGGTGAGCAGAAGAAGCGCAAAAAAACCGGCCGAAAAAATGAGTATGAGCCTGGCCAGAAGAGAATCCGGCGACAGGCGCGAGGCAAGACGCCTCAGTCGGCAGAGCACGCCGCGCTTTTCCCCGGACCGGCTCCGGCTTTCCGCAACGGCCATGACTACTCCGCCGTGATGGCGCTGGTGAACACGTAGCCGTCACCGCGCACCGTCTTTATGAGCTTGTTCTCGCGTCCCTTGTCGCCGTCGCCGGTGTCGCGCAGACGAGCGCGCAGACGGCACACCTGCACGTCGAGACTGCGGTCGAAGGGGCTGCGGTCGGTTTCCTGCCCCTGCAGCTCGTCCTGAATGAAGTCACGGCTGAGCACCTTCTGCGGATGCTCGAGAAAAATGGTGAGCAGACGGTATTCCGCGCCGCTCAGGTTCACCACCATGCCGCCGGGAGCAATGAGATGACGCGCAGAAATGTCCAGCGTCCAGCCGCTGAAATGATAGGCCTTTTCCGGACGTCCGGCTTCTGCGGACGTGTCCGTCGTCCGTCCGGAGCGGCGAAGCACGGCGCGGATTCTGGCCAGAAGCTCGCGCGGCTGGAAGGGCTTGACCACATAGTCGTCCGCCCCGAGCTCCAGCCCAACCACGCGGTCGGCGGTGTCGCCGAGGGCGGTGAGAAAGATGACGGGGACGGAGGCGAGGCTTTCCGAGGCGCGCAGACGGCGGCAAAGCGACAAACCGTCCTCGCCCGGCATCATGATGTCGAGCACGATAAGGTCGGGCACTTCGTTTTCCAGACTCTCGAACATGGCCTTGCCGCCGTCGGCCACTCGAACGGTGAATCCGTGCTGGCGAAGATAGTCGGCCATGAGGTCGCGGATGTCCTGATCGTCGTCGACGACAAGAAGGGAAAGCGAGGGCTTTTGAGCGGTATCGGTATCGGGCATGGCAGATTCCTCCAGAACAGTCTGAAAAGACTATAGCCGGGAGTGAAGTTAATCGCACCCTTTTTCCTGTTACAATATGTTTCAGGAAGCTTGCTCCGTCTTGCCCCGCAAGGGAACCGGGCCGCGCCGGACAGACCGCGACACGAAGGAGCCGGACGCGGACGCTACAGCAGACGAAGCTTTTTTTCCACTTCGTCGATGATGTAGCGGGGCGTGGAAGCGCCTGCCGTGAGTCCCACGGTGCGCACGCCCGCAAAGTCCGCTCCGTCGAGCTCGTCGGCCGTTTCCACGAGCACCGTGGGAACGCCGCGCATGCGCGCAAGTTCCGCAAGTCTCTTCGTGTTGCCGCTGGACTTGCCTCCGGCCACCACCATGGCCTGCACGCGTGCCGCAATCTCACCGGCCTCTTCCTGCCTCTCGCGCGTGGCGTCGCAAATGGTGTCGAGCACGGTGAGGGACGAGCCGAATCTCGCGGCAAGGCGCCGATGCATCTCGTCGAAGATAAGACGGTCCTGCGTGGTCTGGGCGGCAAGCACCAGAGGCCGGCCCGTCAGTTCCTCCCCTGCGATGAGCGTCTCAAGGTCGGCAATGGAGGAAAAAATGCGGCTTTCGCCCGCGGCGTAGGAAATGAGTCCCCGAACCTCGGGATGCGACTCCTCGCCGTAGAGCAGAAGTTCCCGTCCCGTGGAGGTGGCCTCGGCAATGGCAAGCTGGGCGTTCTTCACGCGGGGACAGGTGGCGTCCTCCACCCCGGCGCAGCGTTCACGAAGCCTGGCTTCCACGTCGCGGGGAATGCCGTGGGCGCGTATGAGCACGGCCATGTCGCCCTCGGCCTCCTCCACGGAGTGAAGGCAGCGCACGCCCTTGCGGGCGTAGTCCTCAAGCACCTGCGGATTGTGGATGATCTCGCCGAGCGTGGCGACCTTCTCGCCGGAGCGGGCGGCCACGATGGTGTCGAGCTTGTGAAGGGCAAGGGCCACACCCATGCAGAAACCGGCGTGGCTGGCGCGTATGACGTTCATGAGGCATTCTCCGTCAGGATCTGGGTGCGCGACGCAGACGGCGCAGGAAGGGAGAGGTCACGAGGCGAAAATAGTCGCGATGGAAGAACCAGGCGATGACGAGCCACGAGGCCAGAAAAAGCAGACCGCCCACGGCAAGCACGATGAACTGCTGAAGCAGCGGATTCCAGCCGGCCATGAGGCGGAAGCCGTCGTGCATGACGGCAAGCGTGAGGCCGCAGCCGGGCATGGAAATGAGCGCGCTGCGCCACGCCGTGCCCCAGACGCCCGCAAAGGCGCCGTTCGCCCAGCGGCGGCAGGCCACGACCATGAGCGCCAGAGCATAGAGCGCGATGGACACCGTGGTGACCACGGCCACGCCTCTCGCCCCCATGAGCGGAATGAACACGAAATAGGCGGGCACGGCCGCAATCGTGACCAGCGTTCCCACCACGGCGGGCGTCACGGTGTCTTCCATGGCGTAGAAGGCGCGGCCCGTCACCTGCTGCAGAAGCCAGAAGGGCACGGCCACGAGCATGATCTGCAGAAGAGGCGCGGCGCCCATGGTATGGGAGACGGAAAAGCTGCCGCCCTCAAAGATGAAGCCCAGAACCGGACCGGAAGCGGTGATCATCCATGCCGCCACGGGCACGGCCACGATCATGCTGTTCGTCATGGTGCGGCGCAGCGTCGAACGGAACTCGTTCATGTCGCCCTTTGCGGCCAGAGAGGCCAGAAACGGGAAGGACGCCACGCCGGCGGCCTGCGCCACCACGCCCACGGGCACCATCATGATGCGCCTCGCATAGTTGAGCAGGCTTACCGCGCCGTCGCCGGCCATGCTGCCGAAAATGCGCACGAACTGCTCGTCGAGCACCACCACGGACTGACCGATCATGAGCGGCAGGGCAAGGAGCAGAAACTTCTTCATGAGCGGATGCGAAAGATGGAAGGACAGATGAAGTCCGCCTTCCCTCACCGCAATGAGGGGAAGCACGAACGCGCCGAGCGCCGCGCCGAAAAGCACGCCCCAGCAGAAGCCTTCCATGCCGTCGGCAAGGCCGAGCCACGGCAGTCCCACGCCGAAGAGCAGAATGCAGCCGTTGTACACGAGCGGCATGAGCGCGGGCACCGTGAACTGATGCCGGATGTAGAGAATGGCGGAAAGACAGGCACCGGGCAGGAAGAACACCTGAGCCGGAAGCACGATGCGCAGAAACTCGGCCAGGCGTCCGCACTGCTCGGGAGTAAAGCCGGGAGCCACCAGCGGAGCGAGCTTCGACGCGGCCGCAAAGGCCAGCACGGACAAGACGCCTATGGACAGGGTCGCCCAGGAAAACACCGTGCCGAAAAGTCTCCAGCCGTCGGCCTCGTCCTCTTCAAAGCGCCGGGAAAGCAGCGGTATGAGCGTGATGGAAATGTATCCGCCCGCCAGAAGATAGTTCAAAAAGTCCGGCACCACGAAGGCCGCGAAGTAAATGTCGGTCTCGCCCCCGGCTCCGAACTGCCAGGAGATGATCTTGTCGCGGAAAAGGCCCATGAAGCGCGAAACCAGAACGCTGAACGCCATGATGAGGGCGGCCGCCCCCATTTTCTGCCGTGAAGTAAGTGCCATACTCATACCGGAAGGCCCGCAGAGCGGGAAGCAGACAGAATCCTTACGCTTTCCGGCGGGATGACCACATATTCCCGACTGAGAGGACGCCACGGATCCGTCAGTTTCGCATAGGGCAGGCAGTAAAGCGCGCCCGCCTCCAGGCTGCAGTCCATAAAGTGCAGCCCCTCCATATCCATATAATGTCCCACCGTCCAGTGATCCACGTAGGGCTTCTCCGACGGCGGAGCGATGCGCAGAAAACGAAACACGGAAACGAGAGGCATGGGCGGCCGCGCGCAGGAACGCAAGGCTTCCCACACCACATTGCAGGACGTGTCCGGAGTGAAGGGCGCGCTCACGCAAAGAGCGGGAAACTCATGCCGTCTGACGTCGTCGAGCATGTAGTCCACAAGCGCCACATAGTCCGTCCGGTGCTCGAGAATGCGCGAGAACGTGTCGGCATCCGCCGACTGCGCGAGCAGCACGCGGTTGAATATGCGCCTCGCCTGAAGCGGCCCTATGCTGAAAAGCACCTGCAGCGCGTTGAGCACCGCGTACATGGCGCAGAAATTGTCGATTTTCCCCTGATAGAAAGACTGCATGAACACTCCCGGACAGGCACTTGAAGCAGGAGGACCCGCCGGCCGGGCCAGAAACCATCCTTCTGTTTCCCCTTTCTTAAGGGCATAACGTTACCATGTTATCGAGTCAAGAAGCTGGACAGGCCGCAACTCCCCGTGTATAGTGTCGGAGTGAAAGGCATATTACCATAGCTTGATATAAAGATATGTCTTTCCCGGATGCCCCATGCTCACGGCTTCCGGTTCCTGCCGCATCCCTCCGAGCGCCTCGTGAACTTCAAGGAGAGACCATGATCCCCTCTAAAGGCAAATACCTCTTCACCTCCGAATCCGTGACCGAAGGCCATCCCGACAAGGTAGCCGACCAGATTTCCGACGCCGTGCTCGACGCCCTGCTTCAGCAGGACCAAGACTCCCACGTCGCCTGTGAAACGCTGGTAACCACGGGCATGGCCATCGTTGCCGGCGAAATCACCACCAAGGGCTACGCAGACCTTCCCGCCATCGTGCGCCGCACCATCCGCGACATCGGCTACGTCGGGTCCGACATGGGTTTCGACGCCCAGACCTGCGCCGTGCTTTCCTCCATCGACAAGCAGTCGCCCGACATCGCGCAGGGCGTCAACCGCGCCAATCCCGAAGATCAGGGCGCGGGCGACCAGGGCATGATGTTCGGCTTCGCCTCCAACGAGACCGACACGCTCATGCCCGCCCCCATCTACTGGGCGCATCAGCTCTCGCTGCAGCTTTCCCGCGTGCGCAAGAACGGCATCGTCGACTTCTTCCGTCCCGACGGCAAGACCCAGGTTTCCTTTGAGTACATCGACGGCAAGCCCGTGCGCATCAACAACGTGGTGGTTTCCACCCAGCACTCGCCCAAGGTGAGCCACGACGACATCGTGGAAGCCGTGAAGAAGGAAGTCATCCGTCCCATTCTCGAGCCCACCGGCTACTTCGACGAAAAGGACTGCGAAATCTTCATCAACACCACGGGACGTTTCGTCATCGGCGGTCCCATGGGCGACTGCGGTCTCACCGGCCGCAAGATCATTCAGGACACCTACGGCGGCATGGGCAACCACGGCGGCGGCGCGTTCTCCGGAAAGGACCCGTCCAAGGTCGACCGCTCCGGCGCGTACATGGCCCGCTACGTGGCCAAGAACATCGTGGCGGCCGGTCTTGCCGACCGCTGCGAAGTGCAGCTTGCCTACTGCATCGGCGTGGCCGAGCCCGTTTCCGTGCTGGTGCACACCTTCGATACCGGCAGGCTCCCTGACGAACAGCTCACGAAGATCGTGCGCGAGGTGTTCGATCTGCGTCCCTACTTCATCTGCAAGCGCCTCGATCTGAAGCGTCCCATCTACAGCAAGACCTCCTGCTACGGTCACTTCGGCCGCGAGCTTCCCGACTTCACCTGGGAAAAGCGCGACGCCGTGAACGATCTTCTGACCGCCGCCAAGCTGTAATTTTCCCCAAAAAGACGAAAACGCGGAGAAAGAACGACCTGTTCTTCCTCCGCGTTTTTTGTTTAACCGCGTTGCCGGCAGAAAAGGCCCTCATCAGCGTCGTCCGCTCGAAAGCGGAAGCCCCTGCCGGAGCCGTGTCCCGGCTTCAGACGAAAATTTCCGGCAAGATCAGGGATGAAATTCCCCGAAGCGGCTCACTACTTCAGTACGCGCGGTCCGGTAAAGGGCACATGGGAACCTGTGACCAGCCAGCCTTCCTTGCGGGCACGGTTCAGCATGTCCTCGCGCACGCGGGCTGCGGCGGCCGGGTCCATGTCGAAGCTCGCAGACACGGCAGGATGCGCCGCCTGCACGTCGAAGGCGTGCAGAAGATCGCTCCAGAACACGAAGGTCCGTCCTTCGGCCGACACCATGATGCCCACATGACCCGGGGTATGTCCGGCCTCATCCACGGCCAGAACGCCGGGCAGCTGCGCGCACACGCTCTCTCCGGCTTCAAACGTGGCCACGCGGCCCTTGTACGCGGCAGCAATGTTCGCCACGTTCTCGAAAATCTTCACCGCGCCGCCTTTGGCCGCCTGACGGTTCGCCTCACTGGTCCAGTACGAAAGCTCCCTCTCGGGGAACAGTACCACGGCCGACGGGAACGAGGCCCTGCCGTCCTTCACGAGTCCGCCCACATGATCGCCGTGCGCGTGGGTGATGATGACGTGCGTCACGTCGCCTCTGTCGAGACCGGCTTCCCGAAGAGCCTCGTCCATCTGCGCGTCCGTCCAGTCGTAGCCCGTGTCCACCAGGGCCACGGCTCCGGGCACGCGGATGAGCAGCACGTTGAGCACGTTGTGAACTGCGCCGTCGGGATAGGCGGCGGCCACGGCCTTCTTCTGCTCTTCCGTGGACGGCATCAAAATGGAGGAGTTCAAATCCTTCTGCACGAGGGACATGACTCTCAGGTTCACCTCTCCCACGGAAAACTCATTGAACGGTATTCCTCCGGCCTGTGCGGACATGGAACCTGTGGTCACCATCATGCATACTCCCATAAGTTGAACGATTGCCTTCCACATAACAACCTCCCTGAAACAGGATTTTACTCGATACCGTCCACCGGCATGCCGTCGTCGTCATGCATTCAGCCCGGTTCCTGCGGCGGGAGAGGACGCAAAAAGCAGCGGCTCACGCGCCCGCGCCGTCCCGATCCTCCGTTCATCCGCGCAAGCCATGATTCAGCGGTGCTGACCTGCGCTTTTCGCTCATTCATGCCGAAGCCCCGGGCTTTTCATCAGAATACGACAATCCGCCCCCGGCCGCCAGCTTTTCGCCCCCGGCATTTCCGGGGCGACCCCGGTCCGGGATACGGAAAATGCCCGTGTCGCGGGGACACGGGCATTTCGGAATCCTTTCATGCAAAGAACGCAGACAAGTACGTCAGATTTCCAGCTCCTTGAGTCTGGCTTCTATTTCATCGGCGCGCTCAAGAAGAGCAAGCTGCTCTTCCTCGACCTTCGGAAGACGGGCGACCTTGACGTTGAAGGCCTCGGGATCGCGGCTGAAAAGGTCGGGATCGGCCAGGGCCGCCTCCAGCTCCTTCTGCTCCTTTTCCAGCGCATCGAGCCTTGCGGGCATCTCTTCCCGCTCCTTGAGAAGGGCTTCCTGCTCGCGCTGCTCCTTGTAGGAAAGGCGGCGCTTTTTAGGCGCATTCTCCTTCCAGCTCTCCTTCGAGGACACCGCCTTCTTTTCCTCCGGCTTCTGACGCTGCCGAAGCCAGTCGGTGTAGCCGCCCACGTACTCGCGCACCCTGCCGTCGCCCTCAAGAGCGATGGTGCCGGTCACAAGTTCGTCGAGAAAGGCGCGGTCGTGGCTCACCACGATGACCGTGCCCTTGTAGGAGGCGAGCATTTCTTCCAGAAGTTCCAGGGTTTCGGCATCGAGATCGTTGGTGGGTTCGTCGAGCACAAGCAGGTTGGAAGGCCGGGTGAAGAGCTTTGCCAGCAGAAGCCTGTTGCGCTCGCCGCCGGAAAGCAGGCCCACGGGCGTTCTCAGCCGACTGGAATCAAAAAGAAAATCCTGAAGGTACCCCGCCACGTGACGGGGCTCTCCGTTGATGGTCACGCGGTCGTTGCCCTCGGCCACGTTGTCCATAACGCTCTTCTCGTCGTCCAGCGAGTCGCGAAGCTGGTCGAAGTAGGCGATCTCCAGCCCCGTGCCGAGACGCACCGTGCCCGAAGTGGGCGCAAGCTCGCCCAGGAGCACGCGCAGAAACGTGGTCTTGCCCGCGCCGTTGTCGCCTATGAGACCTATCTTCTCGCCGCGCTGAATGATGACGTTTGCGTCTTCAAACACCTTGTAGCCGTCCGGCCAGGTGAAGGAAACGTTCTTCATTTCCGCCACCAGCCTGCCCGACTTCTCCGCCTCCTGCACGTTGAGCGTGGCCGTGCCCGTTCTTTCCCTCCGTGCGGCGCGCTCCTCGCGCATCTTCATGAGCTCCCGCACACGGCCCATGTTGCGGGTGCGGCGGGCCTTGATGCCCTGCCGTATCCATGCCTCCTCCTGCGCGAGCTTCTTGTCGAACACGGCGTTCTGCATGTCTTCGGCGTGCAGACGCTCCTCTCTCCGCTCAAGATAGGCATCGAATCCGCAGGCGTAGCTGTATATCTTCGCACGGTCCAGCTCCGCCATGCGCGTGGCGAGCCTCCGAACGAAGGCCCGGTCATGACTGATGAAGACCAGCGTTCTGGCCTGCCTTGCCAGATACTCTTCCAGCCAGCTTATGGTGCTTATGTCCAGATGGTTGGTAGGTTCGTCGAGAAGCAGCACGTCCGAGGCGATGAGGGCGCGGGCCAGCGCCACGCGGCGGCGCGTTCCGCCGGAGAGCGTGGAAAAATCCGCCTCCGGGTCGAGGGCGAGACTGTTGATGACGCCGAGCACCTCGCCGTGCCGCTCCCACACCTCGCCGTGCTCCATGACAAGATCCGCTTCCTTCGCAAGGTCCGGCGGCAGAAGATCGCGCCTGTCGGAAGCGATGAGATGAGCCGCGGCCAGAAGATGCCCTTCCTTTCCGAGAGCGTCGGCCGTCACGCTGAACACCGAGCCCTTCCAGTGATCAGGCACGGCCTGCTGAACATAGCCTATGCGGAGACCGGGTTCCTCATGCCTCTCCCCGTAGTCCAGAGGAAGCCTTCCGGCAAGTACCGACAGAAGAGAAGACTTGCCCACGCCGTTGCGGCCCACGATGCAGAGTCTGTCGCCCTGCTCCACGAAAAGTTCGGTATGATCAAGAAGCTGTCTGTTGCCGAGCGTAAGGCCGGCATCCTGAACGGAAAGAAGAGCCATGACAATATCACCTGTGCCGGGCAAAAGCCCGTGCTGTCGAAACTGTGCAAAAAGACCGGCGGGGCCGAATCGTGCGGAAAGGAACGGTCCCCTCCATGCGCGCCCTCCACGCCGAAAAAGGGAAGATCGGAACGGTCCCGGAACTAATGCGCCTCGCCCCAGTTGCGGCCTATGCCCGCATCCGCCACAAGCGGCACGCGAAGCTCCATGCCCCAGGCCGACGTGTCGGTCATGAGCCGGGCAAGCCTTGCGGCCGCCTCTTCGGCATGCTCCTCAGGCGCTTCCACAATGAGTTCGTCGTGTATCTGAAGAAGCAGCCTTGCCTTCATGCGGCGCAGTTCTGCGTCGCCGTACACCGCAAGCATGGCCAGCTTGATGAGGTCGGCGGCGGAGCCCTGAATGAGGGTGTTCACGGCCTGTCTCTCGGCAAGCGCCCGCGCCTGTCCGCTCTGGGAGAGCATGTCCGGCAGGGGCCTGCGCCGTCCGGAAATGGTGGTGACGTAGCCGTTTTTTCTCGCCTCTTTCTCCACGCTGTCGAAGAACTCCTTGATGTGCGCAAAGCGGGCAAAGTAGCGCTCGATGAACATCTTGGCTTCCGACATGGGGATGCCGAGGTCCTGACCGAGCTTGCGCGCGCCCATGCCGTAGATGAGGCCGAAGTTGATGGTCTTGGCCTTTCTGCGCTCGTCCGGACCTATCTGCGAGGGATCCACGTCGTGCAGCAGGGCGGCCGTGCGGGTATGGATGTCCTCGCCGTTGCGGAAGGCGTCGATGAGCGTGGGGTCCTCGGAATAGTGCGCGAGCACGCGAAGCTCCACCTGCGAATAGTCCGCGGAAATGAGTCTCATGCCCGGCCCGGCCGTAAAGCAGGTGCGCATTCTCCGTCCGAGCTCGCCCCGCACGGGAATGTTCTGCAGATTGGGATTGCTGGAGGAAAGGCGCCCCGTGGCCGTGGCCGTCTGATTGAAGGTGGTATGAATGCGGTTGTCGGGCCCTGCGAGACGCGGCAGGGGCTCAAGATAGGTGGAGCGCATTTTTTCCAGCTTGCGGTACTCAAGAAGCGCGTCCACCACGGGATGCTTGCCGGACAGCTTTTCCAGCACGGCCTGAGACGTGGAGGCCTGACCGCCCTTGGTGGACTTTGCCGCCGCAAGGCCCAGCTTCTTGAAGAGAATCTCGCCTATCTGCTGGGCGGAGCGTATGTTGAACTCCTGCCCCGCCTCCTTGTAAATGCGTTCGGTAAGCGCGTCGAGTTCGCTCTGGACCTCATCCAGAAAGTCCTTCAGCGCCGCCTTGTCTATGGTGATGCCCGCGTCTTCCATGGCGACGAGCACGGGAATGAGCGGCATTTCCATGTCGCGCAGAAGCTTGAGCAGACCGTCGTGCTCAAGGCGCTTCACCATGTCGTCATGCAGGGAAAGCGCAATGGAGGCCGGGCGTTCCATGGGCAGGCCGCTCTTTTCCGCCTGACGGGCGGAAAGGCTGGGCCAGCCGTAATCCCTGTCCTCGGGAGCAAGAAGGTAGGCGGCAAGTCCGAGGTCGAAAAAGCGCGACGGCGCAATGGTGCCCCAGGCGGCATGAGCGTGCAGAAGACGCTTCAAATCCGGCGTGACCACAAGGGCGGCGTCGCCGGCCCAGGCCACCAGCGCCCTATCGTCGCCGGAAAAAAGACATTCCGTCACGTGTTCGCCCCGGCGCACGGCCACGCACAGTCCGCGGCTCTGGGAGCGATGCACCACGGGCGCAGGCGTCACCGCCGCCACGAGCCCCGCACAGGCGGGCAGACGGGAGGGGTCCGTCACCTCGTCCATGACGGGCACGGGCGCAGGCTCGTCGAAAAGAGAAAGCTGGCGGGCCGCCCTGACGGAAGGAGCGCCGGAAGGCGCCGTCTCCTCCGCGTCCTCTCCGCGAAAGGCAACGATGCCCTGCCGGAACAGACTGTCGAGCTCGCGAAGAAGCGAATTCATCTCAAATTCCCGAAGGAAGGTGCGTGCCTTCGCCCGCTCCATGGGCTCCACGGAAAGCTCCTTCAGAGGCTCGGCGCAGCAGTCGGTATGCAGGCGAGTGAGCTCCCGGTACAGGAACATGGCGTCCTCGTTGCCTTCCAGCTTCTTTCGAATGGAAGGCGGCACCTCGGCCATGCGGTCGCGCACGTCCTCAAGGCTGCGGAAATCCCGGAACAGCTTTTCCGCCGTCTTTGCGCCTATGCCCTTCACGCCGGGCACGTTGTCGGCCGTGTCGCCGATGAGCGCCTGCACGTCCGGCCACTGGGAAGGCTCAAGGCCGGTCTCCTCGCGGAACGAGTCGAGCGTGACGATCTTCTCCTCGCGGGAAGCCGGATCCCACATGACCACGCCCTGCGACAGACACTGGCGCAGATCCTTGTCCATGCCGATGATGACCACGGGACGTTCGTTCCCGTACCTTGCGGCAAGACTCGCGATGCAGTCGTCGGCTTCGCAGCCCTCGGACACGAGCACCTTCATGCCGAGCGCGCGCACGAGATTCTGCAAGGGCTCTATCTGCATGACGAGCCCTTCCGGAGCCGGAGGACGGTTGGCCTTGTAGGCCGGAAAGATCTCATGCCGAAAATGCCTGCCGTGCCCGTCCATGACGAAGACGAAATGCTTGGGCCGCTCCTCGCGCAGAAGCTTGAGCAGCACGCGCCCCACGATGTGCAGCGCCCCAGTGGGAAAGCCGTCGGAACGGGACATGCTGGAATTGGCAAAAAATCCCCGGAACAGAAAGGCGTTTCCGTCCATCACGTAGAGGGGTTCTTCGGTGAAACCGAGGCGCTGCTTCAATGACATGGCTTTCTCCTCAAAAAATGTCTTACGCATCCTAGCCTGATGCGCAGGCCGCCGCAAGAGGCCAGAAGCGCTCCTTTTCCGTCGGGAAAATGCCGATTCCGACACTCTTGCGGAATACGCAACCTGTGCAGAACTCCGCCCTCGATGCTTGTCATCGGCAGGGAATTTTTATATCGTTGACGTTCCTTTAATAGGGAGCACCGGGCAGGTTCGCCTGCCCGTCCGGTTTTCTGGTTTCTTCCACTTTCAGCCTACCTGTCGGGGGTATGTATGACTTTCATTTCTCTGGTAATCGTCTTCGCGTGCGCGGCCTTTGCGCTGTACTACGCGTTCAAGACGGCCAAAAACATCCTCGCCGCCTCCACCGGCAATGAGGATATGCAGCGCATTGCCGGCGCCATTCAGGAAGGCGCCCAGGCGTATCTGAAGCGCCAGTACCGCACCATCGCCATCGTGGGCGTGGTGGTCGCCGTGCTGCTGCTTCTCACCATGTCCTTCCTCACCGCTCTGGGCTTCGTGCTCGGCGCCGTTCTGTCCGGCCTCGCCGGCTTCATCGGCATGAACGTGTCCGTGCGCGCCAACGTGCGCACCGCCGCCGCTGCGGAACAGGGCATGGTTCCCGCCCTCAACATTTCCTTCCAGTCCGGCGCCATCACCGGCATGCTGGTGGTCGGCCTCGGCCTGCTCGGCGTTGCCGTGTACTACGCCGTGCTCGCCATCTTCGGCGTGCCCACCGAAAACATCATGCAGGCCCTCGTGGCCCTGTCCTTCGGCGCCTCTCTCATCTCCATCTTCGCGCGTCTCGGCGGCGGCATCTTCACCAAGGGCGCCGACGTCGGCGCCGACCTCGTGGGCAAGGTGGAAGCCGGCATTCCCGAAGACGACCCCCGCAACCCCGCCGTCATCGCCGACAACGTGGGCGACAACGTGGGCGACTGCGCCGGCATGGCTGCCGACCTCTTTGAAACCTACGCCGTCACCGTGGTGGCCACCATGCTGCTGGCCTCCATCTTCTTCGAAGGCGCGCTGCAGACCAAGATGATGATGTTCCCTCTGCTCATCAGCGGCGTGTGCATCATCGCCTCCGTGCTCGGCACCTTCTTCGTCAAGCTCGGTGAGGACGGCAAGATCATGCGCGCCCTGTACAAGGGCCTCATCGCCACGGCCGTCATTTCCGCGGTGCTCATCGCCATCGTGACCATGTTCGTGTTCTGGAGCGAAGGCGACATGACCATTCAGGGCATCAGCTTCAACGGCTTCAGCCTGCTTCTGTGCAGCCTCACCGGCCTCATCGTCACCGGCCTCATCGTGGTGGTCACCGAATACTACACCTCCACCGCCTACCGCCCCGTGCGCAGCATTTCCAAGGCTTCCACCACCGGTCACGGCACCAACGTGATCCAGGGCCTCGCCGTTTCCATGGAAGCCTGCGCCGCTCCCGTGGTCATCATCTGCGCCGGCATTCTCTTCGCCTACACCCAGGCCGGTCTGTTCGGCATCTCTCTTGCCGCCACCACCATGCTGGCCCTCGCCGGCATGATCGTCGCCCTTGACGCCTACGGTCCCGTGACCGACAACGCCGGCGGCATCGCCGAAATGTCCGGTCTGCCCGAAGACATCCGCGAAACCACCGACGCCCTCGACGCCGTGGGCAACACCACCAAGGCCGTCACCAAGGGCTACGCCATCGGTTCCGCCGCTCTGGCCGCGCTCGTGCTCTTCGCTTCCTACACCGAAGATCTGAGCCGCTACTTCCCCAACCTCGACGTGACCTTCGCCCTGCAGGATCCCTACGTGCTGGTCGGCCTGTTCATCGGCGGCCTGCTCCCCTACCTGTTCGGCTCCATGGGCATGAAGGCCGTGGGCCGCGCCGGCGCCGCCGTCGTGGTTGAAGTGCGTCGTCAGTTCCACAACATCCCCGGCATCATGGAAGGCACCGGCAAGCCCGACTACAGCGCCTGCGTGGACATGCTCACCCGTTCCGCCATCAAGGAAATGATCGTTCCTTCCCTGCTGCCCGTGCTCGCCCCCGTGGTCGTGTACTACGTCATCAAGGCCTGCGGCGGACAGGCTGCCGCCTTCGCCTCTCTGGGCGCCATGCTCATGGGCACCATCGTCACCGGTCTGTTCGTGGCCATCTCCATGACCTCCGGCGGCGGCGCGTGGGACAACGCCAAGAAGTACATTGAAGAAGGCAACTTCGGCGGCAAGGGCTCCGACGCCCACAAGGCCGCCGTCACCGGCGACACCGTCGGCGATCCCTACAAGGACACCGCCGGCCCCGCCGTCAACCCCATGATCAAGATCATCAACATCGTTGCGCTGCTTCTCCTTCAGGCTCTCGCCTAAAAGCTGACGCGAGGGCGGACCCTCCGCCCTCAGGCGCACGTCTTTCAGAAAGCCGCGGCCCGTCCGCGGCTTTCTGCTTTGCCTCATCCGTCTTTCCCTGCCGCCTTTTCGCGCTTGCCGCCCGGCGCCCCGAAAAAAGAGCTCCCGCGCTTTTCCGCCGTCTCTTTCCGACAAAACCTTCGTTCTTTCCCGCTTCGTTCCGTACGGGGCAAAACACAGATCATTCCCCCGCCGGTTCTCTTCCGGCCCATGCCGTCCTGCGTTCAAAAAATAAAGGAGTCCCATGAAAGCCATCGTTTCCAGCGTGTCCGGCAATACGCGCATGTACCTTTTTCTCTTCCTGCTCACTCTGGGCAGCACGATAGGCCTTCAGGGCTCTTCGCTCCTCTACACCAACTACGCCGTGGAAGTGGGCGGCTTTTCCGCCGCCGACAACGGACTCGTTGTGGCTCTGAGAGAAGTGCCCGGATTCCTCTGCTTTCTCGTGGTGCCGCTCATGCTCATCATGAAGGAACACCGGCTCTGCGTGCTCTCGGTCATCATCTGCGGCATAGGCACGGCCGTCATCGGTCTTTTTTCCTCCTTCTGGGGCATCGCGAGCGCGGTCTTCGTCATGTCGGCGGGCTATCACTTCTTTGAGACCATCAACCAGTCGCTCATGATCCAGTATTACGATCTTGCCAGCACCCCCGTCATCATGGGAAGAATGCGCGGTCTTGCCGCCGGGGGAAGCCTCGGCGTGTCCCTTCTGGTCTTTTTCGGTGCGGGGCTGCTTTCCTACGAAACCATGTTCGCGCTCATGGGAGCCGTGGTCGTGGGACTCGGCGCGGTCTGCCTCTTCTTCGACCCGTCCAGCCCCAGAGTCACGCCGCAGAAAAAAGGCATGGTCTTCTCCTCCCGCTACTGGCTCTTCTACGCGCTCACCCTGCTCATGGGCGGCCGTCGTCAGATATTCACCGTGTTCTCGCTGTTCCTGCTCGTGGAAAAGTTCGGCTTTTCCGTGCGCACCGTGGCCGTGCTCTACATGGTGAACTATGCGGTCAACTGGTTCTTCAATCCGCTCATCGGCCGCATCATCAACCGCATAGGCGAACGCAGGCTCCTCACCATAGAGTACACGTCGGCCTTCTTCATCTTTCTCGGATACGCATGGACCGACAGCGCCATTCTTGCAGGCATCATGTACGTGTTCGACAGCCTGACCTTCAACTTCGCCATCGCCGTGCGCACCTTCTTCCAGAAGATAGCCGATCCTTCCGACGTGGCTCCCAGCATGGGCCTTGCCCAGACCATCAACCACATCGCAGCCGTGCTCATCCCTCCGCTCGGCGGCTGGCTCTGGGTCACCTTCGGCTATCAGCTCCCCTTCTACTGCGGCATGGGCCTCACGGTGCTCTCCCTGCTGCTCATCCAGTTCATGGACAGAGAAATAGCCAGAGCCGGAAAAACGGCCTGACCGACCGGCAGAAGACTCCCGGCCGGGCGGCGGCATAAACGCTTGAGACCCGGGCTCGGCTGGTGTAGTGTCAGACAAGCCGTTTCAAGAGGGGAAAAACATGAGCGAACTGGTACGTTTTGGAGTGTCGCTGGAACGCGATCTGCTCACGGCCTTTGACCGTCACAGCGAGCGCAAGGGCTTTGCCAACCGTTCCGAGGCACTGCGTCACTGCATACGCCGCGAGCTGTCGGAAGAAATCGTTTCCGATCCCAGGGCTCCCGTGGCCGGCGTGCTCACGCTGGTGTACGACCATCACGACAACGACCTGCCGGCCCGCCTCACCGCCCTTCAGCATGAAGCGCACGGCATGGTGATCGCCACCATGCACGTGCATCTCGACGAACATCACTGTCTGGAAACCATGGCCCTGCGCGGTCCCGCAGCTGCGGTGAACGAGTTTGCCGACAGGCTCCGCTCCTCGCGCGGCGTGCTCCAGAGCTCCTGCTCTCTCACCGCCATAGAGGCCGTGCCCGAACGCCATGCCTTCCATGATCACGCACATAAGGAACACGCATGAGCACGACTTCAAACGCCGCAGGCGCACCTTCCCTTCTGGACGTACAAAGCAGCCCCTCCAGCGTGGCTCTCGACATCGACCGCGTAGGCGTCAAGCATGTGGAACTGCCCCTCGTGGTGAAGGACAGGGACAAGGGACGCCAGCATACCGTGGCGAGCGTGGACATGGGCGTCGACCTTCCCGCCGCCTACAAGGGCACGCACATGAGCCGCTTTGTGGAGGCGCTGGAAAACTGGCGCGAGGCCAGCGGCGAAGAGCTGGACTACAACTCCATGAAACGCCTGCTCTCCGACGTGCTCACCCGTCTCAACGCCCACCGGGCCTATGCGAAGTTCAGCTTCCCCTATTTCCGCACGCGCCGCGCCCCGGTTTCCGGACAGGCCGCCCCCGTGCGCTACCTGTGCCGGCTCACCGGCGAGCTGGAACAGGGACAGGAAGGACCGCGCTTTCTGCTGGAACTTGAAGTGCCCGTCACCACGGTATGCCCCTGCTCCAAGGCCATCAGCCGCGCCGGAGCCCACGGCCAGCGGGCCATGGTGCGCATGGGCATACGCATGAGCCGCTTTGAATGGCTGGAAGGGTTCATCGACATTGCCGAGGAATCCGGCTCCGCCCCCATCTACACGCTGCTCAAGAGGCCCGACGAAAAATTCGTCACCGAACAGGCCTACGACAACGCCCTCTTTGTGGAAGACGTGGTGCGCAACGTGGCCACGAAACTCGAACAGCACGCCCACGTGACATGGTTTCGCGTGGAAGTGGAAAGCGAGGAGTCCATCCACGGGCACAACGCCTTTGCCAGCATAGAACGTTCCGTTTCCGGCAGATAGCCCCGGAACGGCGCCCCGTGCACCGTCCATTCTTCACAACGGCGGAAAAAGGCGTTTCAACAAGACGCTCCGGCGCACGGCAGCCAGCGGAGAAAATTTTTGATTTTATTTTTCTCCGAAACGGACTATGCTCCCATGAAAGGCCTTTCCTCAATCTCCAGAAAGAGAGAACATTCATGAGAACCTGTCACGCACAAAAGTCAGCCCATGGCGGTCTGATCCCGCCATGGCGTTCGTGTGCGCCCTGCAGCGTTCTCTTCTGAAAAGGCCTCCGCCGTTCTTCGTCTCCCGCATTTTCGTGAAAGCGCGAGCTTTCCTTCCGGCGATGACCCGGCGCTTCTCAGCCTTCCTCACAGAAAAACGCTCCGTCGCATCGTCTCCCGTCTCTGCCGGGCTTCTTCGGCTGCACGCCGCATCCCTTTTCCTTCGAGTCATTACCGTGAGCGACTATCAGATCTTCATATACATAGCCATTGCCATCTATCTGCTTCTCATGCTCTACATCGGCCTCATCTGTGCCAAGCGCAACAGCAACGCCCACGAATACTATCTGGGCGGCCGCAAGATGGGCCCCATCGTCACGGCCATGAGCGCGGAAGCTTCCGACATGTCCTCCTGGCTGCTCATGGGACTGCCGGGTCTCGCCCTGTTCACCGGCATCGCCGAACCCGGCTGGACGGCCATAGGTCTCGCCCTCGGCACCTATCTCAACTGGCTCATCGTGGCCAGACGTCTTCGCGTCTACAGCGAAAAGATCCACGCCATCACCATCCCCGACTTCTTCGCCCGCCGCTTCCACGACTCGAGCAGTCTGCTGGTGGGCATCTCCGCCCTCATCATCGTCATCTTCTTCATTCCCTACACCGCCGCGGGTTTCGCCTCCTGCGGAAAGCTGTTCTCCACGCTCTGCGGCCTCGACTACGTGACGGGCATGCTCATCGGCACCGTGGTCATTGCCGGATACACCATTCTCGGCGGATTTCTGGCCGCGTCCATGACCGACCTTGTGCAGTCCATCATCATGACGCTCGCGCTGTTCATCATCGTGGCCTTCGGCATCCACATGGCCGGCGGCTGGGAGGCCGTCAAGGCTTCCGCCAGTCTCGAAGGCTACATCAGCCTCACTCACGCCACCAACGTGGTCAGCCATGAAGTCTCGGAATACGGCACGCTCACCATCTTTTCCACGCTGGCCTGGGGCCTCGGCTACTTCGGCATGCCGCACATCCTGCTGCGCTTCATGGCCATTCGCGATGAAAACGAAATCGCCATTTCCCGCCGCATAGGCTCCACCTGGGTGGTCATCGCCATGGGCTGCGCCATCTTCATCGGCATCATCGGCTACGCCATGATTCAGGCGGGCGCGCTCGCCCCCTACCAGACCGGCTCCGACGCCGAAACCATCATCATCAAGATGAGCAGTCTGCTCAGCTCCTTCGGCGTCATTCCCGCCTTCATGGCCGGTCTCGTGCTCGCCGGCATTCTGGCCAGCACCATGTCCACCGCTTCCGGACAGCTTCTGGCCGCCGCCTCCAGCGTGTCGGAAAACCTGTTCAAGGGCGTGTTCCACATTCAGATGACCGACCGCTCCACCATGCTTTCCGCGCGCGGCACCGTGCTCATCATTTCCATTGTGGGCACCGTCATCGCCTGCGATCCCGAAAGCTCCATCTTCCAGATCGTCTCCTTCGCCTGGGCGGGCTTCGGCGCGTCCTTCGGACCGGTCATGCTCTTCGCCCTGTTCTGGCGGCGCTGCAACCGCTGGGGCGCTCTCTCCGGCATGGCTGCGGGCGGCATCATGGTGTTCGTGTGGAAGTATCTCGTCAAGCCTCTGGGCGGCGTGTGGGGCATCTATGAGCTTCTGCCCGCCTTCCTCGTGGCCTGCGTCGTCATCGTCGCAGTCAGCCTGCTCACCGACAAGCCCGACGAAAACATGCTGAAGGACTTCGACGCCGTGAACGGCACCAAGTAATCATCCCCCATGAAAGACGCATGAAAAAGGCCTCCTGGCATATGCCAGGAGGCCTTTTTCATGCTCCCATGTTCCGCGGGACACAGAAAAACCGTCCGCCCCGATTCAGGCTGACCCATGACGCCCGCATCCTCCCTGCATCCATGTCTTCCCGCCCGGATCATGGATGCCGTCTTGCGGAGCCTGTCCTCCCCGTCTCTTCGACCGGCTGCAGCTGCGCGACGACAGTCAATCCGATGCTCCATTCCCCCGGACGCTGCAAGCCCCGAAAATGCAGAAAGCCGGCTTCCGGGGGAGGAAGCCGGCCGTCTGAGAAGGCGGGAGAAACGCCGGACCCGCCTGCGGACAGTTTCCGCCTTGCGGCGGCGCGCCTGTCCCGGCGCGCGGGCGGAACGCTGTACGCTCCGCCCGGACAGGAGACTCCTACTCGGCGGCGAACTTTTCGCGCTGGACTCTCAGGGCTTCGGCCTGCTCTTCCCAGCTTGCGAATCCGGCCTGCTGAAGGGCGTCGAACACCGTGGCGTCCCAGTCCCAGGACGCATAGGTCACGGGCTTGTGGAAGGTACGGCGGAACTCCGCAAGCTTATGACGGGCATCATGTTCAAAGGGAGTGCTGAAGCAGGCGGCAAGCTCCTTGTGCAGACGTCCGACCTCCTCGTCGTACCAGGCGCGGATGTCGGCAGACTCCGTCAGTCTGGCGGCATCGGCATAGCCGTGCTTTTCCAGAAGGTCGCGCAGCTTGGCGGCGTGCTGACGATGGAGCCACTGGCCCAGGCCGGAAGTCGGAATGTTCTCCGCCTCCACGGCGGCAAAGTCGGCCTTGGTGCGCATGTAGGTGTCGGGAACCACGGAAGCGGAAACGATGCCCGCAATGGCCACCATGCCCCGCAGAATGACGCTGTTGGCCACGCCCTGACCGCAGAAGCCCACCTTCTTGCAGAACTTCTGACCGGTGAAGATGGTAGTCAGAATGGCCCAGACGACCGCCGGATCTTCCTCGTCGTAGATGTGCGCAAGCTCCGCGTTGTCGCGGTCGGTGGCAAGCACCATCTGCGTCATGTCGTTGGAACCGATGGAGAATCCGTCGAACTCGCTGATGAACTGACGGGCCAGAATGGCGTTGGAAGGCAGTTCAGACATGAGCAGGATCTTGAGCCCGTCCTCGCCGCTCTTCAGGCCGTGCACGTCGGCCAGATAGGAGCGCATGGAACGCGCCTGTTCCAGCGTGCGCACGAAGGGCAGCATGAGCATGAGGTTGGTGCCGCCGTAGAGCGTGCGGGCGCGCTTGAAGGCTTCGATTTCCCAGTCGTGAATGTCGCGGGACACGCCGCGGTAGCCGAGCATGGGGTTGTCTTCGTTGTGCTCGAACAGGCATCCGCCGAGCAGATTGCGGTATTCGTTGCTCTTGAAGTCCGTAGTGCGGTACACGATGTCCTTGCCGTAGAAGG
The DNA here is from genome assembly GCF_905187505.1 of uncultured Mailhella sp. Taxonomy (GTDB): domain Bacteria; phylum Desulfobacterota; class Desulfovibrionia; order Desulfovibrionales; family Desulfovibrionaceae; genus Mailhella. Next base: position 6,050 of record NZ_CAJJIC010000014.1, on the reverse strand, counting down.
CCATGGCAAAGAGCGCCAGGTTGCGGCCGAGCGTGCGGATGTAGTGATCACGGCCGCTCACATGGCCGTTGCTCACGATGAGCTGCTCGATCTTTTCAGGGATGCTGCGCACTTCCTCGATTTCCTTGCCGAGGTGGGTACGGGCGGCCACGCTGCGGCGTATGGCGCCTATGCGCATGAGCACTTCCTGTACGAGAGGCTTCTTGGAAGCCGCGGACATGGCGGCCTTCACCTCTTCCTCGGTGACGGTGGAGCCGGGTTCGTCCGCGCCCATGACCACACGGATGTGCGTGCGCAGATCGTCGGAAGTCTGCAGCGTTTCCTGATTCATCTCGGCGCGCTGCATGTACTCGGCCATAAGGGCTTCGGCGCGGGGCACGCTGGAGGTGTTGGCGTAGAGCGAAGCCATGTCCATGAGCTGCACCACGTAGGGCTTGAGCTGCACCTCGGCAAAGGGCGCGAGAACCTGTCCCACGGCGATCTGTTCGGAAACGCGACGGCTCACCTGGTCCTCGAGTTCCGCAAGACGGCGTTCCACAAATCCTTCCAGTGTACCGTTGTCGTAGGCTTCCAGAGCTGCGGGATGCGCGCCGATGTTGCCCAGCATGAATTCCGCGCGCAGCAGGCCCACTTCAAAGTCGGGCACGTTGCGCAGACGGGAGAGGAACAGCGCCTGGTTCACGTCGGCAAGCACGATGCCCACATGAGTGCGCGTAGCGGGAAGCTTGGAAATGTCCAGCTCGCCGCCCACGTCGCACAGGGGCAGCAGTCCGCGGTACACAAGGCCGCGCGTGCCGTCCACGGTGACGGGCATGCCGTCCATGGCGCGCATGGCAAGGGGATTCTGCACGCCGATGACGGCCGCAATGCCGAGTTCACGGGAGCTTATGGCCGCATGGCTGGTGTCGCCGCCCACGTTGGCGATGATGGCGGAAGCCACGCGCATTCCGGGAACCATGTCGGGATCGGTGCGCTCGGCGGCAAGAATGTCGCCGGGATGGATGCGGTTCAGTTCCAGAGCGGAACGCAGGAAGCGCACCGTGCCCTGACCCGCGCCCCGGGACGCGCCGTTGCCGGAAAGAAGCACTTCACCCTTGGCCGCGGCTTCGGGCAGCACTTCCTTGCGACGCATGAAAATGGTGTAGGGATGTTCGTCGAGCTCGGCGTTCCAGCGGGTTTCGGGACGGGCCTGCACGAACCAGAGCCGCTGCTTGTCGTCGATGCAGAACTCAGTGTCCATGATGATGCCGCCGTAGGCCTTGCTGATGGCACGCACGCCGTGGGCGACCTCGATGGGCTGATTTTCGCCGAGAGCCCACTTGTTCACCTCGTCCGCGGGCACGGACTCGATGTGCGTGCCGTCGTCGCCTTCGTTGTATACCATGCGCACGGTCTTGCGGCCCATGAAGCGAAGCACCACGTCGGTGCCGTCGTCGCGCTGGAAGACGTAGAACTTGTCGGGGGTCACCATGCCGCCAACGATGGATTCGCCGAGGCCGTAACTGGAATCGATGCTCACAAGGTCGTTGCGGGTGGTGCCGCGGCAGCCGGTGGCGGTGTCGGCGGAAAAGGCGGTACCGGCCACCACGGGACGGATCATGCGCATGATGCACACGGAAAGAGCGGTGTTCTCAATGGCCCATTCCTTGCGGGCGCTTTCCGCAATGGAAGGATCGCCTTCCTTCTCGGCATGAGCCACGGCGTCGAGAATGGCCTCGCGACGGTAGGTCATGGAGCGCAGGTTGTAGGCGGAGGCGCAGTCCCAGAGATAGGCTTCGGCCACGGCGTCCTCGCCGGTGATGTTCAGGAAGGTGTCCTGAAGACCGGCAAAGGCCTTCTTGCGGGAGTCCTCGCCTGCGGCGGAGGAACGAACAGCCACGGGGAATTCCCCTTCTCCGGCCTCGTCGCACATGTCACGATAGGCACGGCGCACGGCCTCATCCACTTCGGCGGGGAGGCTTATGGAAAGAATGGCGGCCTGCACCAGCATGGAACGGCGACGGAGCTGATCGATGTTCTCCTGCGATTCCGCAAAGCCGTGCACCACCTGATTGATGAAGTCGCGCAGGCAGGTGCTCGCGCTCTTTCCTGCGCCGCGCTCACGGATTTCGGCGGCTGCGCGGCGCACGAAGTTGCCGAAGAAGCCGTGATCGGAAGCCACGGCGGGAGAAGCCCAGTCCACGTCGGCCATGGCTCTGTCCACCACGTCGTACACCAGAGAGGCGTTCACGCGGCTCTCGTCGAGGACCACATGGAAGGCCGTGGCGGGAATGGCGCGGAACTGCGGCGTGCGGATGCCCTCCACGCGGCTGATGAGCGCGGTGTTGTAGTTCTTGCCGCCCACCAGCATTTCCGCGGATTCGCCGATGCGGACGATGTCCGCGCCGGTCATGATAAAACGGGAACCTGTTTCGTTCATGGTATCCATGCTCATAAAGGCCTCATAGTCACGTTTGCGGGGGAAGCGCCCCCTCATATTCTCGAAAGATCGCCGCTGCCGCTACGCTTCCAGATGGGAAGCCACAAGGCGGATCAGACGGCCGAGCTGATGGGTGAAGCCGGATTCGTTGTCATACCAGACCACGATTTTGAGCATGGTCTTGTTCATGACCGTGGTGAAGGAGGCGTCGATGGTGCCGCCGTGGGTGTCGCCCACATAGTCTATGGAAACCAGAGGTTCGTCGCAGTAGCCGAGCGCCTCGTACAGCCAGGTTTCGGAGGCATACTTGAGCGCGGCGTTGACTTCCTGCGCGGTGACTTCCGTCTTGAGCTCGCAGGTGAAGTCCACGAGGGAAACGTCGGGCGTGGGCACGCGCAGGGCGCCGCCGTTGAGAAGGCCCTTGAGCTCGGGAATGACCAGTCCCACGGCCGCCGCCGCGCCCGTGGTGGTGGGAATGATGGAGAGCCCTGCGGCGCGGCCGCGACGCAGATCCTTCTGCGTGCCGTCCAGAAGACGCTGGCTCATGGTGTAGGAATGAATGGTGGTCATGAGGCCGTGCAGGATGCCGAACTCGTTGTGCAGGACCTTGACGGCGGGGGCGAGGCAGTTGGTGGTGCAGGAAGCGGCGGAAATGACGTCGTGTCTGGCCGGATCGTAGATGTCCTGGTTCACGCCCATGACGATGGTGGCGTCGGCATCGTTGCAGGGGGCGGAAATGATGACCTTCTTTGCACCGCAGTTCATGTGCAGGGCCAGAAGATCACGCTTTCTCAGCGTGCCGGAAGTGTCCACCACGATGTCCACCCCGTACTCGCCCCACTTCCATTCTCCCTTGTCGCAGCGGGTGATGATGATTTCACGGCCGTCGAGACGAATGCCGTTTTCCGTGGACTCCACCTTGCCGGGGAAGCGGCCGTGCACGGAATCATACTTGAGCAGATACGCCATTTCCTCGTTGCTCGCACGGTGGCCGTTGATGACGACCACTTCGCACTGAGGGAAAAGGTGCATGACACGAAGCAGATATCTGCCGATGCGTCCAAAGCCGTTGATGCCTATCCTGATCATGAGGGAATCCTTTTTTTGACGACCATGAGGCTGCCCCGCTCCTCCCCGACGTTCGGAGAGAACTTCGGAACGCCTTCTGATGGAGGAACATTACAGCAGACCCGTGACCGCAGCGCGGCAGAATCATGGCAGTTGCGTGACAGCCTTCCCGTGAGAAGCCGCTTAAACAGAATCGACCCGGGACGGAAAGGAAAATCCCGGGTCGATTCTATCCGGCCTCCTGCGGGTGTGGAGCCGGTGTCGCCGTCATGCCCGTTGCCACAAGGAGCACGGCGGCCATTCTGTTCTCTGAGGTTTGGCTGTTCCCTCATGAAAATGCAGCGTAATGACGTACAGTGTCCGCCTGAGGGCAGTTATGTGTCAATTGTGTGACAGTCTTCTCTTTTTTATAAAAATGTGTCATTCTCCCGAAAGTCGCAGGCTCCGAAGTTTCATTTGATGCGATATTGAGGAAATCATGAGCGAAAGCCTCATTCTTGTTGTGGATGACGAACAGGACATCCGCGATCTGCTGGTCTTCAACCTCAAGCGGGAAGGCTATGCCACGCTGGAAGCGGCGGACGGATGCACCGCGCTGGAGCTGGCCCGCAGCCGCAGACCGGCTCTCATTCTGCTGGACGTCATGCTGCCCCGCATGGACGGGCTTGCCGTATGCCGCGAACTCGGCAAGGACAGAAGCACGGAACACATTCCCATCATCATGCTCACGGCCCGCGGCGACGACGTGGACCGCATCGTAGGCTTTGAGCTCGGCGCCGACGATTACGTGGTCAAGCCCTTCAACACCCGCGAGCTTCTGCTGCGCGTGAAGGCCATGCTGCGCCGCCGAGCCATACAGGAAGACGACGATCCCATGCTCCGCTGCCACGGAGTCTGCCTCGATCCGCAGGCACACAAGGTCACCGTGAACGACAAACCCGTGGAACTTACGGCCATACAGTTCTGCCTGCTGCAGGATCTCATGAAGAATCCCGGCTGCGTGCGTTCCCGCGAGGAGCTGCTCAGTTCCGTATGGGATTATCAGTTCGACGGCTACGACAGAACCGTGGACACCCACATAAAACGCCTGCGCGCCCGCCTCGGCGAAGCGGCCGACATCATAGAAACCGTGCGCGGCATAGGTTATCGCTGCAAGGGATAGCGCATGAAGGCCCCTTCCATCATCCCGAACAGGGAATCGTGCTTTACCGATCTTACGGCGGCGGGGGCAGACGATGCGCCCCTGGCCTCAAACAAGGCCGAAGCGGCTCATCCCGCGCCGTTCGACAGCATTCTCGACAGTCTCGACGAAGGCGTTCTCATTCTGGACAAGCAGGGCGTGGTGCTCAAGGCCAACCCGTCCTTCTGCAGCCTGTTCACCACGAGCGCCGTGGGGATGCCGGCCTCTGCCGTCGTGCCCGGCTCCACCTTTCGGGAAATGCTCGACGCCTTTCTGCACGACTTTCTTCCCGACCCGCACTCCTCTCCGGCATTCCGCATCACGCTCGACAAGGACATCATTCTGAGCGTGCGCATCACGCCGCTCAAGAATCACGACAATCTCTTCATCAGCGAGACCGCCCCCTATGCCGTGGTGGTGTTCCACAACATAAGCGATCTGGTGCGCATGAGCAGAAGAAGGCGCGAGTTCATGGGCGAAGTGGCCCACGAGCTGCGCACGCCCCTCACCACCATCATAGGCTTTGCCGAAACCATACTGGACCTTCCGCCCCATCACACGGAAGACCGGCAGAAGTTCACAAGCACCATACTGCGCAACGCAAGGCACATGGCCCTGCTCGTGGAAGACATGCTCAAGCTCTCCAAGCTTGAAAGCGGCGCGGTGCCCCTTCAGCTCACCTGCGTGCGCGCGGCCTTCGTGCTGGAAGACGCCCTCGACTCCTGCTCGCCGCATCTGGAGGCGAAGAAGCTGACCGCAGACATCCATATGGACAGAGGCATGAACATCAGGGCCGACGCGCACTACATCACGCAGGTGTTCCGCAATCTTCTGGAAAACGCCTGCCGCTATGCGCCCGAAGGCAGCGTCATCACCATCACGGGAGAACCTTCCCCCTTCGAGTCCATGGCCGTTTTCACCGTGTCCGATCAGGGACCGGGCATACCGGCGGCGGACTGCGAACGCATTTTCGAGCGCTTCTACCGCGTGGAAAAGGAACGTGTCTCGCCTTCGTCCACGGGCCTCGGGCTTGCCATATGCAAGCACATCGTCGAACGGCACGGCGGCATGATACGGGCGGAAAAGGGACCGGGAGGCATGTTCCTCTTCACCGTGCCCCTCGCACAGTAGAGAAGTCGGCCTTCCCGAGGGAAATGCCCTCTGCGGTGTTGACATCCCCCATGAAAACCCATACAAAGAATGCCCGAAGCGCCAGCTTAGCTCAGTTGGTAGAGCAACTGATTCGTAATCAGTAGGTCTGGAGTTCAAGTCTCCAAGCTGGCTCCAGTGAAATCAAGCCCTTACGGTAACAACCGTGAGGGCTTTTTTCGTGTTCTATAAATTTCTCCCTAACGTCTCCCTAATTTTCAGAGGACATGGAGT
>NZ_CAJJIC010000013.1 GCF_905187505.1 uncultured Mailhella sp. | reverse complement strand
GAAAGCCTTACAGGCGCATAAGAGGAACCACCGGCTATGCCGGTGGGGCCCCTTTCAAGCGTCGACTGAGCCGGCCTTCGCCGGACAGGGGGGGGCGGCTGGTGCCGCCCCTTCTCGTCACGGCCTGCGGCCTGAAAAGAGCTTTGTGAGTCCGGCATCCAGCGACTCGCCCGCCATGGTGTGCACAAAGCCGAGAAAGGCATCCGCGGGAAGGCCCGGGCCTGCGGGCGTCTGCGCGAAGGAACCGGGCAGAATGAGCGGCTCCTGCCGGAGCGCGGCCTCGGCCATGACGCTTTCATCCGTGCTCAGAAGCGCCGCGGTGGTCTGACACTGGAAGGAGGCCTGAACCATGCGTCCCTGCGGGGTGTCCCAGAGTCGGAAGACGATCATGGAGCCGGGAGGCGTGCTGTCTCTGGGGAAGGGCGCGTTGTTCCAGTGCACGCCGAGAAGCCCCGCCACGTTGACGATGTTGGTGTCGTGTCCGGAGAGAATGACGAGGTCGGCTTCATTGGCTTCCTTCACGGGAGAGGTTCCGACAAGGGCCTCGGTCATGAAGAGCAGAAGCGGCAGTCCTTCCTGTCTGGCTATGGCGGGGAAGCGCTGAAGCGCGTTCTGCACGCGCGTGTGCACGGGCAGAAGATGCAGCGCGGTGGTGGGATTCACCAGAATGTCGCCGCCGGAGACGGACGCGGGCGCAGGTTCCCAGCGGGGCCGGTAGGGCAGCGGCATGACGCCCGGCCTGTCGCTTCGGGGAGCGAGAATGATCTCGCGGGCCTTTTGTTCCACCGGCGTTCCCGGACCCTTGGGCTGCGTGACGGGAACGCTTGCCGGAATGATCTGGGAGCGCTGCGGCCATTCCAGACTTTCAAGCAGGAGCAGTTCCGCTGCGGTCGAGGCTATGGCGAGTCCTCCGCGCAGAGAGACGCTTTCCCGGGAGCCTGCCCGGGGAAAGACGAGCGAGGTGGGAATGTCGCTCAGCGTGCAGGAGATTTCTCCCGGAGGGCAGAGTCTGGGAGAAGCGGCGCCGAGAACGGCGGAAAGTTCCGCCATGCGCCTGTCCATGTCGGCCCGCACGCCGGCAAGCTCTCCGGCAAGGTCGTCCTTTTCCTTGGCGGACAATGCGGGGGAGGGCATGAGGCCGCCCTGTACGGGATGAAAGAGCGGGTCGCGCGCCTTTGTGCCGGAAGCGACGGTCATGCCGCAGCCCGGCGCCAGACCTTCGAGCATGGCCCTTGCCGTGGCAAGAGTGCGCTCCTCGTTGTCGGCGTATACGAACACGCTGTCCTTCTGCGGACATTCGGAGGCGGGAAGCAGGCCGTCGAAGGCCAGAGACTCCCGCAGCCCCGTCCATTCTCCTTCGATGAGCGCCGCGCCGCGGCCGGTGAGCTCGCCGGGCGAAACGCTCCAGACGGGCCAATCGTTTGATCCCCAGGCGGAGAGCGTTTCCGGAGACTGCGTGGGAGACCGCACGCCGTGGCGGCTCAGGGCCACTACCTTGAGAAGCCGGTTCTGCCCGGAGTCGGGCTGCGCGTCGGAAGGGACGGGTATGGAGAAGCTGAGGACGGCCGTTGCACAGGCGGCGGCAAGAACGGAAACGCAGCGCATGATCAGAGCTCCTTTTCCTTTTTTTGAAAAAGTATGTCACGCGCTGCTGAGCCGGGCAAGGATTTTGACGTTATAGCCTGCCGCTTTTGGATTTTTTGTCATGCCGGCCGGCATTCCGGTTCGGGCAGGACCTGGAAGGCAGAGCCCGGCACCTCTGCCGCGGACCGCGGGGAGCGGAAAGACCGCAGAGGACGACGACGTTTTTTTGGGGGGGGGAGGCTGCCGGAATCTTGCGGCGAGAAGGATCGGAAGGATGCGGCAGAAAGCCGTGTCTGAAAAAAGCGCGCAGAGGCAGGCCGCCCTGCCGGGCGGTCCGCGTCTGCGCGCTTTTGCAGAAAAGTCGGACTACAGTCCGCGGGAGGGATCCCGCCGTTCCTCCACGTCGGGGAAGAAGTCGGGGTCGTCCTTGTGCTCCTTGGAAACGTAGAAGGAGCAGAAGCAGGCTCCGTATTCGGCTATGTCGGCGTCGCGGTAGACACAGGGGCAGATGATGTCGCTGTCCTGCTGCTTGTCCGCGCAGGCCAGCCGGCAGGGACAGCACATGTAGCCGTAGCGCTCCTTGTTGGCCAGCAGGCTTTCCGCCGTGCCGAGACAGTGCTCATGGTCGGCGTGAAGGTAGTATCCCTTGGATTCGGCGCATTTTGCCAGATGTTCAAGCAGTTGTTCCGGCGTCATGAAGCAGTGCCTCCTGCATGAGCTGTTTGCGGAATCCCACGATGACCTTGCCCCCGGGCACCAGAATCGTGGGGAACGTTCCGCGAGGATTGTAGGTACGCACTTTTTCCATGAGATCGGAACGCTGCGAGCCGGAATACTCGTCCAGATAGATGACGATGTAGTCCACATGGTTGGCATCAAGGAACTTTCTTGTGTTCTTGCAGTGCTGGCAGGTGGTGAGGGCGTACATGATGGGCTTTTCGGAAATGGGATTCATGCCGAGAGCATAGAGTTCCTGATCGCCCTGAGGCTTTTCGTTCTCGGGCTTGGCGGAACCGGGCTCGGAGGATTTCTTCTTTCGCAGAACGAGAACCGCGATGATGACGATGACGACAACGGCGGCCAAGAGAGCGATGGTGGAATTCATGGGATGATCTCCTTGCAGGGATGCTCCGCCTGCGGCGGATGGAAAAAGTATGCTCCTTTTGAGAAAAAAAGCCAGAGGCAAAGTGTTTGCGCCGCAGAAAAAGCGCGCATGCCGGGATTTCAGCCCCGGCGGAAGGAGCGGCCTTTGCGGTCCTCGCGGCGGAAGGCTGCCGGGCTTTTTTTTCTGCCGCCGTCCGTCCCGGGGGAGCGTCCGGCGTCGCGTTTCTGCCGTTCCCGGCGCTGTCCGGGCCGTTCGCGCCGCGATGCCGTTTCACCTCGTCCGTCGCGGCGGCGATCCTCACGCGCGTCAGGGGCGTGACGGAAACGGCCGGGGGCGTCTTCGAGAGAAAGAATGACGGCGCGGGACTTCATGTCTCTTTCGCGGGTGACGCGGGCTTCGCAGAGCGCGCCGGCGGGCAGATGGGAAGAGTTCGGAATGAGCGAAAGGCCGAGGGGCGAGCAGGCGTAGCGGGCGCGTCCGGGATAGCCCGGCACCATGAAGGCGTCGGAAATGATGCGGGCGGGAACGCGGCGGCTTTCCGGTCGTTCGGGGGGCGTGAACGCTTCGATTTCTTCCAGGCTCATTCTGCGCATGAGCAGGAAGGACAGGCTGACGGAGTCCTTGTCGAGACCGGCGCGGGCGGAAAGGGCGCGCAGCGACTCGGGCGCGTGGTCGGCCGGGGCGTTCATGTGGCACCATGCCGTGGTGCGCCTGTCCAGCATGGGGCAGCTTCCGGCATGGGGGCAGGGGGAAAGCGGCATGAACAGGGGCGGCAGGCCGAAATCGTCCATGTCGTCGTCCCAGTCGTCCTCTTCGTCCGTCCGTCGACCCGCCTGTTCCTCACGCAGGGCGAAGGCCGTGAGATCCTCATATTCCGGTTCTTCCTCCACGCCGCCGAGGGCACTTTTGCGAAGGTGCGCCACAAGGCGTCCGCCCTGCCTCGTGCCCGGTTCCACGGAGAGGAGAAGGCCGTTTTCGCACAGCATTTCCGCGGAGCTTTCCAGAAGCTCGCGCATTCGGTCCGTCATCTGATGTCCGGGTTTCGCGCGGCGTTCCTCCATTTCGTTGAGCACGTTGCCCATGCTCATCATCCACAGGCTGCCGGACTTTGCGTACACGCGGCGCGGGGCCTGCGTGACCGAGGCGCGCATGGTGCGCAGCGTCCAGGGGCTTTCGGGGAAAAGCTCGGCGCGCAGCGCGTCGAAAATCTTTCGGCCGAGTTCCAGAATGTGGGGCGTGGTGTCGCTTGCGATGAGCGTGACGGGACGTTCGCGAAGGTCCGGGCGGGACATCCACAGCGCGATGGGCAGAGTGAGCGGGCCGCTGCCCATGTCGAGAATGACGGGTGCGTCGGGAATGCGGCCGAAGTCGAGGCCGGGCAGCAGGGCGGAGAGACGCACGAGATTCCAGGGCAGAAAATAGCGCAGATATGCCGAGGTGAGACGCGGCGAGGTCCAGTACGGACGGGCGAGGGCGTTGCGCTCCGTGGTGAGCATGGCGGAAAGGTCGCGGCAGGCCATGGCAAGGTCGCGCCGCTGCGCGCCGTTCATGGGCATGACGCTGTCGAGAATGGGAAACAGCCGTTCCAGCGCGCGCCGGGAAAAGCTGTCGGGAGCGGAAAAGAGAGGTTTCATCATGAAAAGTCCTGTGCGGAAAAAGGCTGCCGGAAGTTGCAGAAAGGGTGTCGTAAAGCCGGAGGAAAAGCAAGGCGAAAGTGAGGCGCGAAAAAGGGCGGGGCCCGCAGAATGCGGACTCCGCCCCGAAAGGTCGTCTTTCTTCCTGAAGGACGCCTAGCCGGGATAACGGCCGGTGCGGGCCATTTCCTGAAGGTTGGCTATGCGCTCCTCCATGGGGGGATGGGTGCTGAACATGCGGCGCATGGTGTCGCCGGTGAGCGGGGACACGATGAACATGTTTTCCGTGGCCGGGTTGGCCTGCATGGGAATGTGTCGGCTGTAGGCGTCGAGATTGTTCAGCGCTCCGGCAAGGGCCATGGGATCGGCGCAGTACTCGGCGCCCGAGGCGTCGGCCATGTATTCGCGTCGGCGGGAAATGGCCATCTGAATGAGGGTGGCGGCCAGCGGGCCGAGAATCATCATGGCTATGGCGGCCAGAGGATTGCTGTTGCCCTCCTCGTCGCGCGCGCCGCCGAAGATCATGGAGAACTGCAGCATGTTGGCTATGGCCGTGATGGCCGAGGCGATCACGCCCGCCACGGTCTGGATGAGAATGTCGCGATGGGCGATGTGCGCCATTTCATGGGCCAGCACGCCGCGCAGCTGCTCCGGCGGAAGAAGCTGCATGATGCCCTGCGTCACGGCAATGACGCCGTGTTCCGGGTCGCGACCCGTGGCGAAGGCGTTGGGCGCTTCCTGCGGCACGATGAAAAGGCGGGGCTTGGGCACGCCGGCTCTTCGGGCGAGCTCTTCCACTATCTGATGCACCATGGGCGCGTCTTCCGGAGCAAGCTCCTGCGCCCGGTACATGGAAAGCACGATCTTGTCGGAAAACCAGTAGCTTCCGATGTTCATGATGACGGCGAAGACCAGGGCGATGATGATGCCCTGACGGCCGCCGAGAGCGCTGCCCATGACGATGAGAACGGCGGAAAGGCCGGCCATGAGCAGAAGGGTCTTGAGTTGGCTGGTCATGTTTGCTCCTGTGTTGTGGTCATGAAGGCCATGGAGGAAAGGATAACCACGCTTTGAGCCCGTGCCAAGGGCGGAATGCTTGCAAATTGTTGCAGAGCTGCGCATGACGGCGGAAGAAGGACGGAAATGAAAAGCGCCGGGGCATCTTCCCCGGCGCAACGGAAGTCTGAGGCGGAAAAGGCGTGCCGTACGGACCGGCGCGCCGCCCTGCGGGTTGCTCAGTCGACGAAGGGCATGGCCGTCACGTCGCCCCGGCAGAAGACCAGACTTTCCTTCCAGCCTTCGGCGGCGGCGCAGCGGGCAAGGGTGTCGAAGTTCCAGGCCACCTGTTCCGTGGCGTGGCTGTCCGAGGCGAAGGTGACGGGCAGGCCGAGATTTCTGGCGAGCTTCAGAATCTTCGGTCCGGGGTAGATTTCCCGGCAGGGCTTGCGCAGACCGGCGGAGGAAATTTCCATGGCCATGCCCGCGTCGCGCACGGCCGAGAGCGCGTCGCCTATGAGATCCATGCTTCCGGGAGCATCCAGCCAGCGGTGAAAATCGTCCACGGAGAAGATTTTGATGAGGTCGGGATGGGCCACGATGTTGAACATCTTCGTTTCGGCCATGGCCTTCATGGTGCGGTAGTAGCGCTCGTACAGCGCGCAGCGCTCCTCGAAGGACAGCGGCGCCCAGTCGGAGGCGGCGGAATCGAAGCCCCAGCGGCCGAGAAAGTGGATGCCCGCGATGAGATAGTCGTACTCGTGGGCCGCCGTCATCTCCCGCAGATAGGGCACTTCGTCTTCGAGCCAGTCCACTTCGAGGCCGAGCAGCACGCGTATGCCGCGCGGGGCCTGTTCGGCCTTCATGGCCGACACTTCGGCAAGATAGTCGTCGAAGGTGGCGGCCAGGTGCTCCCGGTATTCCTCGGGATAGTCGTAGCCTTCGGGCCTCGGCGAATGTTCGGAGAATCCCTGCACGAGAAGGCCCTTTTCCTGTCCGGCCTCGAACATCTGCCGGACGCTGTCCCGTGCGTGGGAGTGGTTGGTGTGCGTATGAAGATCGACTCGTATCATGGCGTCATTCCTGCATGAGTGAAGGTTTTTCCGGGGCATGATAGCGCAGGCGGCTTCGGCCCGCAATGCGCGCACCGGGCTTCGATTCGGCGCCAGTCCGCCGTTTGAAAGGAAAAAGGGAGCGTCGTTTCCCCCTGCCGCTCTTGCGGAAAGCGCCTGGAAGGGATATGGTGGACAGGCATCGTTCGCCCGTTCAGGGGCATCACAAGCACAGGAGAGCGTCATGGACTACCTTTTCTTCTTCGTCGGCATCATCTCGGTGATCTGCGCCCTTACCTACATCAAGAAGACGAGCCCCAACAAGCATCACTGATGCGGGTGCGGCATTCTGCCGCGTCCCCTCGGCGGGTCTGTCCGTCGTGACGGCGGGCTCCTTCGCGTCAGCCTGGCGCGTTCGTCCGAAACGCGCCCCGTATTCGGGCGTCCGCCTTTCGATGTTCGTTTCTTTTGCTGCGGCGGGCATTCGTCCGCCGTCTTTCGTGACGTCCGCGCTTTCAGGCCCGGACGTTTTTCTTTGGTTTCGCCCGGGCGCTTCGAACCGGCTTCTTTCGGAAACGTCATGCTGCACATCGTTCTGTACCATCCCGAAATTCCGCCGAACACCGGCAACATCGCAAGACTGTGCGCGGGCACGGGCACGCGTCTGCATCTCATCGAGCCTCTGGGCTTTTCCATCGACGACAGGCACCTGCGCCGGGCCGGACTCGACTACTGGCCGCACGTGGACGTGTCCGTGTGGCCTTCCCTCGAGGTCTATCTTCAGGCGGACGGCGCCGGGCGACGCCTGATATCCACCAGCGCGCGTGGCGGAAGCGACGTGCACCGCTTCGCCTTCTCCCCGAAGGACAGCCTGCTTTTCGGCCCGGAATCCTCGGGGCTGCCCGCCGAGGTACAGGCCATGGCCTCGGAGCACGTGCGCATTCCGGTGAAAAGCTGCATACGAAGCCTCAATCTCTCCACCTCTGCGGGCATCATCCTCTACATGGCTCTGGCCTCCCTGAACGGGCTGGACGCGTGGCCGGCGTGACGCCGGAGATTCGGGACGGGGGACTTCTTTCCCATTTTTTTCATGCCGGAAGGCCTTTCGACGCCTTGAGCCTGTTTCTGCTGCGGACGGGCGAGCAGCCCGAGGGCACGGCGCCGGCCTGCGGCCTTCTCAGCCCTGCTGGGAACGCTGTCTTTCGTGTTCAAAGAACGGACTTCCGGCCGAATCCGCAGGACGGATTCTTTTCGTTCCGCCGCCCGACTGGGGATGGCGTCAAAAAAGGGGAGCGTCCATGTGCGGAGCTCCCCCTGTTCGCTGCTTCGGGCCTTCGGCCCGCATCATCCGTCATCACTGACGCGGATGCTGTTCCTCCGGCAGGCAAACGGCCTTCATCTGACGCAGATACTCTTCGTTTCTGGCAAGGTAGAACGACAGCGGCGCGGCGAAATTGCGGCCCACGAGACCGTCCACCAGAAGCTGGCTGACTTCACGCTCAAGCATGAGAATCTGCTGCATGCGCAGAAGCACCTGTCGTTCGCTTCGCGAAAAGCGGCGCACGAAGAGGTCGAGGGCGTAGTTGGCCCTCGGCTGATAGAACCAGAAGTACATGAGGTCGAGGGCGTTGATGACCATGTCGAGCCACAGGCGCGGATCTATGGCGTTCAGCGTGCGGGGCAGGGCGTCGGGTCTTTCGAGAAGCGACATGACGTTCTTTTCCGGGAAGAGCTCCTCAAGCTTGCCGTAGAGTGCGAGGGATTCGTGCAGGCGGCTTCGGTAGTCGGCCATGCGCCTGCGGATGTTGCTTTCCCTGTCCACGATGCCGTCCACGATGCCGATGACCGTGTCGGAGGCGAGCTTGACCACGAACACGGCCGCGGCCGCCAGAGATTCCGGGCTGCCGCCCGCGGATGTGACGAGAAAGAGAAGAATGCCGTGGATGATCAGGGCGAGCGGCAGGGAGATCAGCGTGCAGCCTATGTCCGTGAGGATGTTTTTCATGGAGAAGCCGCGCATGAGGTGCGTGGCCACCTTGTAGAGACCGCAGCAGGCCATGAGCGCGGCGTAGGTGGCCACGGGAGCGTTGACGGCGCTTATGCCCATGCCCTGTTCCAGTATGTGGCAGCGCAGCACGGGTTCGAGAAGCACCACGGACAGTCCGTTGTACATGAGCGAGACGTACAGGCTGGACCAGCTCACGTAGCTTTTCCAGTGCAGCACCGAGGAGCGGTGCAGACCGCCGCTGCCGAGCACGGCCTGAAGAATGTTGCGCAGGCCGGAAATGAGGAACCAGAGCGGTGCGCCGAGCCATGCGAGCCAGCCTGTCTGCGTGAAGAGAAAGGAGAGCCATGCGGGAATGAAGCCCACGATGACGCGCAGGGCGTTGGCGAGTCCGGTGTTGAGGTAGCGGCTTTTTTCAAGCAGGCTTTCCCTGCCGTGAGGGGCGGGCATGAAGCCGTTGGAGAGGCCGGAGTCCGTGCCGCCGAGCGTGATGATGTTGCCCTGCGTGGAACCGGCGTCGGCCGTGGCTATGGAACAGTTGCCGCCGTTGCAGACCACGGTGTTTTCCGAAACGGGCGTCCATTCCGTGTGACGGTTCTTGCCGAAGTGTCGGAGTCCCGGGAGTCGGCGCATGAACGAGGCCAGACGGGAAGGTTCCTCGCCGGGGGCGTCGGAACTGTAGGTCACCTGCTCGAGAAGCTCGGTGCGCAGCGGCAGCAGAAGATGGGCCGAGCGGCGCGGATCGTTGAGTTCTCTGCGGGCGCGCAGCGGCAGCGTTTCGGGATAGGCGAGGCCCATGCCGTAGCGGTGCCCCGGGCGGCTTGTGGAGTCCGTGCCCATGGTGGCGCACAGCTTGGCGGTCTGATAGTAGCCGCAGAGCACGGGAATGTTCTGCAGAATGATGCGCAGCTTGCGCACGCGCGGCGACTTCGGGGCGTCGGCGGAATGGAGCGTGGCGCTGCCGCGCGGCGTGCTGAAGCTGTCTTCCTCGGAAATGCCGGGGGCGGCTCCGGCCTCGCGCAGCATGCCGATGATGATCTGCTTGAGCCTCGGCACGCTGCCTTCGTTGATGGCACGCTGAAGCTCGTTGATGGACTGCAGATGCTCCATGTCGCCGTTCTGCCAGTCCTTGAGGTTGAAGAGCTCAAGATGCGTGATGCGGCCCTGGCAGTCCCAGAGCAGATTGAGCACGTCTTCGGCGGTGAGGCGCGCAAGGTTCAGGGTGATGCGGCAGCCGCTTTTGAGCTCGCACAGGCGCGTGAGCAGGTGCAGGGGCGTCTGATTGAGCAGGTCCGGGCAGTCGGAGGACTCGCAGGCGTTCTGAAGCGTGGCCGTTCTGGGGAAGAGTTCGGGATCGTTCAGACGGGCAAGCACGGTTTCGGTGGTGAATCCGTCAAGCGTCCTGAGCTCCTGCAGAAGCTCCGCGCGCTGTTCGTTCGGCGTGTCGGGAGATTCGAGCGCTCCGCGCACGTCGAGCGCGCGTTTTTCAAGCAGGGCAAAGAGATTCTTGTGGATGAATTCGGCCAGATGCAGCAGCGAGGCCTGCCCGTGTCCCACAAAGAGCAGAAAGTCGTGCGGATCGAGAGGGGCCGGCACGGCGTGCAGCATGGAGGCCAGACGGGGACGTTCGTTCTTGTTCCAGTCCTCGAGCAGATGGAGAATGCGCTTTTCCAGCCAGCGCGTGGCGGCGCGGCCTTCGTTCATGAGCGTGGACATGGCCGGGGTGGACAGAAAGGCGATGAAGTCCTCGTCGTTGGTGAAACCTCGGGGAATCCAGATGAGATCGACCAGACGTCCCATGTGCGGCGCGTGGAACAGAAGTCCTATGCGCACGGTGATGCCCATGATGCGCGCGGCGCGTATGAGCTCGCTGGCCGCTTCGGGAGAGACGTAGTTGTAGTAGATGACGGTGAGCGAACGTATGCCCTTGAGCCACGCGTCCATGATGAGGTGCGTGGCGTTCTTGCGCCCCTTGGTGTTGGCGTCGTGCACGTGATTGTCGAACACGGCCTGATTCCAGTCCTCGGGCATTTCGAGCATGAAGTAGCGGTGCAGCAGACGGCGCACCACGGCGTGACGGCCGCTTGCCGCCTGCCGGAAGTCGTGGGCAAGGCGCAGCTGCGTTTCAAAGTCGCCGTGGGCGCGCACGAGTTCCTTCATGAGCTGCACGAGCACGCGCCCCGTGTTGATGCGCAGCGACGTGCGCGCCATGACGAGCACTTCGTCGCGCAGGGCGGCAAGCGCCTCTATTCTGTCGTCGGCCCTGCCTTCCGAGAGCGTGTCGAGCAGGCGCAGAACGGCCGAGGCCATGCGCAGTTCCACGGGAACGGCCAGCTCCATGATGCCGGAAGGGCTGAGCTGAGGCATGAGGCTGGGCAGTCCTTTCTGGCTTTTCGTCACCGTCCTGTTGATCATGGTGAGAAGCTGATAGTCCTGAGGATCGAAGCGGATGGAACGGTGTGTCATGGCGGTACCTGCGGCAGTGAAATGGGCTTTCCATAGTAGTACGACGGGCATCCGGACGCAAGGCGCAGGACGGGCGGAACGGGGAAAAGGAGCGGAAAATGTTGCAGTCCGAAGCCCTGCGCCACAGTGCTTTTACAGAAGAAATCGCTCTGTTATACAGACCGGCTTGACATAAATTCTGCCGGATGAGATAATCATGCACCTATGAGACGTGTACGGGTATCGGCAGACGCCTTCAGCGCGCCGGATTCCCGTCGTTTTCCTCCGCTCCCCGAGGCCTTCCGCAGGATGGACTTTCGGCTTGCCTTCGCGCATCGGAGCCGCGCCCCGTTCCGGGAGTGATCGCGGCGGGCAGAGGAAAAAGGGCGATTTCCGCTCCACGCAGCCAGGATCGCAGACGGATCGGCCGCGTGACTTCATCTCAACCCGGAGTCTGCATGACATCATCTTCCTCCCGAAGTCTGATGGCATTTGCCGGAGCATGGCTTTTGTGCCTGCTTCTTGCTCTGCCGTCGGCTTATGGCCAGGATGCCTCTTTCCAGTCGGGTGTGGCCTCGTGGTACGGCCCCTGGCATCACGGAAAGTCTACCGCTACGGGTGAAGCCTTCGACATGTTCGCCATGACGGCGGCTCATCGCACGCTTCCTCTCGGCACACTGGTCAAAGTGGAAAACAAGGCCAGCGGCAAAAGCGTCATCGTGCGCATCAACGACCGCGGACCTTATTCCAAAAACAGAATCATCGACTTGTCGTACGCGGCCGCCGACAGCCTCGGTCTTTCCGAGGCGGGCGTTTCCCGAGTGACCCTTGAAATCGTAGGAGACAGCAAGGGACATCCTCTGTTGCGGTCGCAGGCCTTCTTCGTCAAGCTGGCGGAGACTCAGGTATCCTTCGACGCCGTGGCGCAGCAGCTGCGCCGGCTCATATGCCTGGGAATGTACGACGCGGCTTCTCTGCTGCATACGCGCGACGGCGTCATGGCCATCGGCCCGTATGCCAGCTTCCAGGAATCGCAGGATGCGCTGGTGCGCGTGGCCACCACCCACCCCGGCGCCAGCATCATGCTTGCGGAGAAAAACTCCATGGCCCCGGCCATTCAGGCCGTGGCCGAAAGGTAGGCGTCCGCCCCCGGAAAGGCGGACCGCCCCGCGGCGCGTGAGAGACGCCGCTCTTCGATGCGCGACGGCCCCCGGAGTCGGAAGACCCGGGGGCTTTTGTGTCGTCCGTCTCCTGCCGCAGCGTCAGGAAAATTCCGTCCTGCGGCCTGCATTTTGGAGACGGATTTTCCTTTTTGCGACGGCCGATTGTCGGAACCGTGCCGAGACGGCGCCTCGGCGGGAGAGGTTTCCCGCGCTTTCCGGGCGATCGTTGCCCCGGCGTCTTGGGGCGTCGCCTCGGAACTTCGCAGGTGGCGAATGTCGACTTTTTTAGTGGGGAGACGAACCTGAAAAGCGGGGGGAGAAGCTTCTTTCTTCATTTTATAACATGGTGTAAGCATTGAAAAATTGGTTCATGGGCGTACCAGGCGGGACGGCTTCGGAAGGATAACATGAATCATTTTAAATAGTAATGATAATTATTACTGTTTACAAAATGCTTTTGCTGTGCCATGTTTTCGTCAGCACAGGGCTTTGCAATGGCGGCAACTGCACCCTGCGGTGCGCAAACCAGAGGAGAAAGCATATGTCCGACAGGAATGACTGCCTGACCACCGGCGCCGGCGCGCCCGTGGCCGACAACAATCACGCGCTGACTGCCGGTCCCCGAGGTCCCATGCTGATGCAGGATGTCTGGTTTCAGGAGAAGCTGGCGCATTTCGACCGTGAGGTCATACCGGAAAGGCGCATGCACGCCAAGGGTTCCGGCGCATACGGAACGTTCACGGTGACGCATGACGTCACGAAGTACACGAAGGCGTCGCTTTTTGCACAGGTCGGCAAGAAGACGGAGGTGTTCGCCCGTTTTTCCACGGTGGCCGGCGAGCGCGGCGCGGCGGATGCCGAGAGGGACATCCGCGGCTTTGCCGTCAAGTTCTACACGGATCAGGGCAACTGGGACATGGTGGGCAACAATACGCCCGTGTTCTTCCTGCGCGATCCGCTCAAGTTTCCTGACCTGAACCATGTGGTCAAGCGCAATCCGCGCACCAACATGCACAGTGCCGCGGACAACTGGGACTTCTGGACGCTTCTGCCCGAGGCCCTGCATCAGATCACCGTGGTCATGAGCGACCGCGGCATTCCGGCCTCGTACCGTCACATGCACGGTTTCGGCAGCCACACCTACAGCCTCATCAATGCGGACAATGAGCGCTTCTGGGTGAAGTTTCACTTCAGGACGCAGCAGGGCATAAAGAATCTGACGGACGAGGAGGCGCAGGAGCTCATCGGTCGCGACAGAGACAGCCATCAGCGCGATCTGTACGAGCACATTGAAAAGGGCGACTTTCCCCGCTGGACTCTGTATTTTCAGGTCATGCCCGAGCAGGACGCCGAAAAGCTGCCCTATCATCCGTTCGACCTCACCAAGGTCTGGTATCACAAGGACTGTCCGCTCATCGAAGTGGGCGTGCTGGAGCTCAACCGCAACCCGGAAAACTACTTTGCCGAAGTGGAGCAGGCGGCCTTCAATCCCGCCAATCTGGTGCCCGGCATCGGCGTTTCGCCCGACAAGATGCTTCAGGGACGGCTGTTCTCCTACGGCGACGCGCAGCGCTACCGCCTCGGGGTCAATCATCACATGATTCCGGTGAACCGGCCCCGCTGTCCCTATCACAGCTTCCACAGGGACGGGGCCATGCGCGTGGACGGCAATTACGGAAGTCATGCGAGCTATGAGCCCAACAGCCTGGGAGCGTGGCGGGAGCAGCCGGAGTTTGCGGAACCGCCGCTCAAGATCAGCGGCGACGCGGCCCGCTGGGACTATCCCTGCGACGACGCGGACTACTTTGAGCAGCCCGGCAGGCTCTTCCGGCTGATGAGTCCCGGGCAGCAGGAAGCGCTGTTCGGCAACACGGCCCGAGCGCTCGGCGATGCGCCGAAGGACATCAAGCTGCGGCACATACGGCACTGCTTCAAGGCCGATCCGGCCTACGGCATCGGCGTGGCGCGGGCCTGCGGCATTTCGGAAGACGAGATATGAAGTTCTCGCCCTCGGATGCTGAAGGAGGCGCCCCATGCGTCTCTGACGGCGGGAGAAAAGGCGAAAAAGGGCGGCGTGCCCGTTCAGGCCCGCCGCCTTCCGAAAAAAGCCCCCGGAGTTCCGGGGGCTTCGTCGTCTTTCGGGGCATCTCTCCCGGCGGGCCGTTCAGCAGCGGCAGGCGTCTTCCCGTTCGGCAAGCGGCGGAAAAAGCTCTCCGGCAAGGGCCTCGGCGGCACGCAGGGCACTGCCCCGGCTTCCGCAGCGCTCACGCAGTTCGTCAAGATCGCGGATGATCTCCTCAAGCTTCTGCGGATGGGTGAGCCAGTCTTCCACGCGCCGAGCCATGGGGGCGGGATCGGCTTCCTTTTCGATGTGTTCGGGGAACACGGTGCGGTTCATGATGAGGTTGGTCAGGCTTATCCACTTCACCTTGATGACGCGCAGCGCGATCTGATAGGAGAGCGGAGAAACCTTGTAGGCCACGAGCGTGGGCACGCCTGCAAGTCCCGTTTCCAGCGTGGCCGTGCCGGAAGCGGCCATGATGCACTGAAAGGTGCGCATGAGGCGGTAGCGGTCGCTGCCGTCGTGCATGACGAGAGGGGCGTCGACGTTCCACAGCGAGCGCAGGTACTCTTCGGAAAAGTTGGAGGCGCGCACGCAGTGAAATTCAAGGTCGGGAAACGTCTTCACCAGAAGGTCCGCCGCGCCTGCGAAGGCGGGCATGAGGGAGTCCACCTCCTTGCGGCGGCTGCCGGGCATGAGTCCTATGCGGTGGGGCACGGGGGCCACGTCCCGTATGCCTTCATAGTCCACAAGATCCACCAGCGGGTTGCCCACGTACGTCACGTCCATGCCGTGGGCGCGGTAGAAGTCCACCTCGAAGGGGAGGATGGAGAAGATGCGCCTGACGTGCCGCTTCAGGAACTTCACGCGGCCCGTGCGCCACGCCCACACCTTGGGAGGAATGAAGTAGTACACGGGAATGCCGAGGGCGTGGGCTATCTTCGCCACGCGGAAGTTGAACTCCGGCGCGTCGATGAGCAGCACGGCGTCGGGCCGCACGCGCGCCATTTCCCGGCGTATGCGGCGCAGAAGACCGAAGATGCGCGGCAGGCTGGTGATGACTTCCACGATGCCCATGACGGAAAGCTCTTCCACGCGAAGCAGGTTTTCCTGTCCTGCGCGGGCAAGGTTGTCGCCTCCCATGCCCACCACGCGCAGGTCGCCTTCCGGAGTGATGTCGCGCAGGGCGGAAAGCAGCGCTCCGCCCTGAAGGTCGCCGGAAATTTCACCGGCATTGATCCACAGTGTTTTCATGGGAATCCTCGCTTTCGCTTCCGGCAAAGCGCCGGAGGGAGGGATAGAAGGCGTTGATGAGCGCTCCGGCAGCCAGCGTGAAGATCAGGCGGAAGCCGAGCAGCCCCCAGAGACTGCCGCCCACGAGGGTGAGCAGCAGGGTGTCCTCGATGAGGGAATGGGAGAGCCCGAGAAGGGAAATGGCGCAGAGCGCGTCCTGACGGGAAAGCGTGCCCTGCCGAGCGTTTCTGATGAGTATGCCGCTGCCGTAGAGCAGGCCCATGGTGAAGCCGATGATGACGATGGAAACGGCCTTCGGGGAAATGCCGAGCAGACGGAGCACGGGGCCGAGCAGGCGGCCCAGCAGATCGGAAATGCGGAAGGCGTCGAGAAGGCGCTGAAGCAGCATGACGGCGCAGATGATGACGTACATTTCCGCGAGCGTCTTTGCCTGCTGGATGATCCATGAGCCGAGGGAACTTGTGGCTCCGGCGGAAAGAAGAATGGGGGCCTGCTCCTGAAGCAGGTTGAACCCGTCGAGAACCAGATGCAGCAGAAAGGCCGCCAGAATGCCCGAACCGAGGCGCAGGAAGAACTGAAACGCCATGGACACGCCGCACTGACCGGCAATGCGCACCTCGAGGATGAGGCTGTGCGCGATGAGCACGAGCACGCCGAACACGGTCATCTGCGCGACGGTGAGCCCGGGAAGCTGGGGCAGAAGGGCGATGAGCACCATGAGGCCGGAATACATGCTCACGAGAATGCACGACACCCAGGCAAGGCACATTTCCGCGGGCAGTCCCACAAGCTCCATGACGGGCCGCAGCGGCAGGGACACGTACGGGATGAGTCCGCTTTCCTCAAGCAGCTTGACGAGGAGCACGATGGGAATGAGAAAGCGGAAGATGCCGAGGGCGACCTTGTGTCCGTCGCGCCAGCATTCCGCAAGCTGAGTGAAAAGCGTAGTCATGGGCAGGTCCGTAGGGGGACGGATTCCGGGCTGAGCGGACGGGGCGCGCGTCGATGAGGGCGTCGCGCAGGCCCGGATGCGCCGCGGGAAGCGGCTCCGTTTTCTGAAAAGGCTGATCCTCCGCGCCGCGGGGGAGTGGCGGGGCCTTTCGTCCTTATGAAAAAAGCCGCGCGGAAGCGTGATCGGCTCTTCCGCGCGGTTCTGCGACGGAAGCGGGCTTCCTGTCGCCGGGCGGCGGAAACGCTTTTCGGAGCGTTCCGCCGGGAAGATGTTACTTGTCGCGGTCGAGATAGCCGTAGCGGGCGGACACGCCGTCGGTACGGCTCACGATGCGGTCGGTCACTTCGTCCACGGTGTCCGGCGTGACGATGCCGAGGTCGCGCACGAGGTAGTATTCCATGGAGCCTTCGGACAGGGCGAGGGTCCACACCACGGCGTACACCGAGCCCACGCCGGGACGGGAGGGAAACTCCGACGCCGTGGACAGCAGGATGCGGAACTTGGCTTCTCGGGCGGGGCTGGCCGGGTTGGTGCTGTTGATCTTTTTCTGCAGGCTGTTGAAAAGGGTCACGCCTATGCTGTCGTTGCCTTCAAATTCCACCACCACGGGGGTGCGGCGTTCCGCCTTTTTGGGAGCGTCGTCGGCGGCGAGGGCGACGGAGCTTGTGCAGAGGCAGGCGAGCAGGGCGAGCGGGGTGAACAGACGGGAAGCTTTCATGCAATCTCCCTCGGCTGAAAGTCAGCCGTATCTGCGCGGATTGGCGCGGTGTGAGCCGGAGGGCCGGCAATGGGGCGGGGAACTAGAAACCTTCTTCCAGGGGCGGCCAGATGAGGGCCGTGTCCGGCTGCGGCGCGAGCGGACGGCCTGAGGGCGTGAGCAGAACGCGGCGTCCCTCGAGGCGGAGCCGATCTTCGGCCAGCCACTCGAGGGCCTGCACGTAGATGCGGTGCTCGAACACGTGAATGCGGTTCAGAAGCGCCTCGTCGTCCTCGTCCTGACGCACGGGCAGCGTCGCCTGCACGATGATGGGACCGCCGTCCATGACGGGGTCCACGATGTGCACGGTGCAGCCGCTGAACTTCGCCCCGTACTGCCAGGCGTCGCGCGCGCCGTGCGTGCCGGGAAAGGCGGGAAGCACGGCGGGGTGCACGTTGAGCACGCGGCCGGGGAAGGCGTCGAGAAAAGCGGGAGTGACGAGGCGCATGTAGCCGGCAAGGGCCACGGTGTCCACGCCCGCCTTCCTGAGTTCCTCCACCATTCTGAGATCGAAGGTCTCGCGGTCGGGGAAGGTCTTGTGGTCGAGGCACAGATGGGCGATGCCGTGCTTTTCGGCGCGCTCGAGCACGGGCGCTCCCGGACGGTTGGCGATGATGATGCGGATGTCCGCGTCGAGCCTTCCGGCTTCGGCGGCGTCGATCATGGCCTGGGCGTTGGTGCCGCTGCCCGAGGCGAGAATGCCGAGCTTGAGGGTCATGCGCGCTCCTTGTGCGCAAACGCGGCGCACACGGCGTCCACCATGGCGGGAATGGTGAAGGTTTCCGACTGGATGTCGGGCTCGATGCCGAGAGAACGCATGGTCTCTGCGGTCACGGGGCCTATGGCGGCAAAGCGCACGCCGGGATGCTTCTTCAGCTCGTCCAGCGGTATGGAGGCGAGGAAGTTGCGCACCGTGGAGGAGGAGCCGAAGGTCACGCAGTCGAGCCTGCCTTCTTCAAGCGCTTCCATCACCTTGTCGCGGTTTTCCTCGGAGGGCACGTTTTCGTAGGCGGCGATGACGTCCACTTCCGCTCCGGCCTCGCGCAGGGCGCGGGGCAGCACGTCGCGGGCTTCCTTCGCGCGGGGCAGAAGCACCTTCTGGCCCTTCATGCCGAGCTCGAGCATGGCCTTTGCCACGCCTTCGGCCACGTAGGAGGAGGGCACGAGGTCGGCGCGTATGCCCATGTCTTCCACGGCCTTCGCCGTGGCCGGGCCTATGGCCGCCACCTTGACGGAGCCGAGGGCGCGGGCGTCGAGTCCGAGCGCGGCAAGGCGCCGGCGGAAGAAGCGCACCCCGTTCACCGAGGTGAAGACGACCCAGCCGTAGCGGGAAAGATGTCCGACCGCTTCATCAAGTTCGGCATAATCGGGCATGGGCACGATTCTGATGGTGGGGAACTGGATGACGCGGGCTCCCTTTTCGGCAAGGAGCGCGGCGCTTTCGCTCGCCTGCTCGCGCGCCCGCGTGACCACCACGGTGCGGCCGAAAAGCGGTTTTTTCTCGAACCAGTCGAGCTTGTCCTTGAGGCGCACCACGTCGCCCACCACGATGATGGAAGGATTGGTGAAGCCTTCGCGCACGGCGGCGTCGGGCAGATCGGCCAGCGTGGAGGCCAGGGAGCGCTGACGGTTCGTGGTGCCCCAGTACACCAGGGCTGCGGGCGTGCCGCCGTCCATGCCTGCTTCCATGAGTCTGGCCGCGATTTCGGGCAGGTTCTTCATGCCCATGAGAAAGACCAGCGTGGAGGCGCTGCGGGCCAGGGCGTTCCAGTTGTGCACGGAACCGGGCTTGGTGGGGTCTTCGTGACCGGTGATGATGGTGACCGAGGAGGACCAGGCGCGGTGCGTGAGCGGTATGCCCGCATAGGCCGGGCCGGCTATGGAACTGGAAATGCCGGGAATTTCCTCGAAGGGAACGCCGGCGTCCACGAGTTCCTCGGCCTCTTCGCCGCCGCGGCCGAAGATGTAGGGATCGCCGCCCTTGAGACGCGCGACCACCTTGCCTTCCTTCGCCTTGGCGATGAGAAGCTTGTTGATGTCGCCCTGTTTCATGGCGTGATTGCCCGCGATCTTGCCTACATAGATGAGTTCGGCATCGGGCCGGGCCAGGGCGAGGAGTTCCTCGCTGGAAAGATAGTCGTATACCACGACGTCCGCTTCAGAAAGAACCTTTCTGCCTTTGCAGGTGAGCAGGCCGGGATCGCCGGGGCCTGCGCCGATGAGATAAACGTACATCCGTCCTCCGGGTCTTGAATTCAGGCGCAGTGTACTTATTAAAAGGTTAGGGAGCAAGACCTTCCTCGGGCCGTCCCCTCCGCGTTGTGACCCTGAGAAAGTTCTTGCCGGCGCAGGCTTGTTTTTTTGCGCCTGCTGGTGTAATCTTCATCAGCTTTCCTCCGGTGCATCCTTGCGCCGGTCCTGCCGCCCCGGCCAAGGCTTTTTGCCGGGAGAAGCGTATAATTTCCTTATGCTTCTATCCGTAAGAGGGCGTGGCGGCGGCGGTATGGAAGCGTGGTGCGGAAATGATGGCCGGGGCAGATTGCCCCTGTCAGGATGCAAGTTGGCGGACAACGCGACAGGAGACAACCATGAGCATCTTTTTCTACTGTTTGGCCTATGTGGCGGTTATAGCCTTCGTGGCCGTGGCTCTGATGAGAATCATCGGCTATCTCAAGAAACCTCAGCATCTGCGCTGGGAACTCTATCCCGTGGCGCATGAAGACCCTGAAAAGGTCGAATACGGCGGCAGCTACCTCGAAAACACCGAATGGTGGAAAGACAAGTACCGCAGCTGCATGGTCGGCGCCCTCAAGGGCTTCCTCATCGAAGCTCTGTTCCTCAAGGCCGTGTGGGAACACAACCGCACGCTCTGGGTGCGCACCTATCCCTTCCACATCGGTCTGTACCTGCTCATCGGCGCCATGGGCATGACCGTGCTTTCCGCTCTCGGCATGCTGGCCGGCGCCGAAGGCTTCGTGACCTTCTGCACCGTCGTCACCGTGCTTTGCGACGTGTTCGGCTTCGCGGGCATCCTGTTCGGCTCCGTCGGCCTCATTCAGCGCCGTCTGTGCGACAAGGGCCTGCGCAAGTACACCACCAACGAACACTTCTTCAACCTCGGCCTGTTCGGCATCTACGGCCTGTTCGGCCTCATGCTGTGCCTCGGCCACGGCGTGTATGACTTCGCCCTCATGGGCAACAGCTTCATCTACGGCATGTTCACCTTCACCGCCATGGAGCTGACTCCTCTCTACGTGCTTTACCTGCTGCTCGGTTTCTTCATGTTCTTCTGGGTGCCCTACAGCTTCCTCGGCCACCTGTTCATGAAGTACTTCACCTGGCACGACATCCGCTGGGGCGACGCTCCCACCATCAACAACCCCAAGCTGCAGAAGCAGCTTGCCAACAACCTGAACCTGCCCGTCAGCTGGCGTGCCCCGCATGTTCAGGGTGACGGCAAGAAGACCTGGGCAGAGGTTGCCACTTCCAACCCCGAGAAGCAGGACTAAGGAGCCGCACATGAAAACTTCGCAGGAACTTACCTTCAACGATCTGTCGAGGGAAGAAGGGCAGCTCACCACGGTTGACGTGAATACCCTCCGTCCCATGCCCGTCGACTACCAGACCTTCCCCTGGAAGGTCATCACCGACGCTCAGAAGAAGCAGTACTGCTGCCTTCTGGACGACATCAACGTTCTGCTCATTCCCGTGCCTCAGACCAAGGCCGAAGAAGAGGAACTGGTCAACCGTTTCCTCGAAGGCGTGCGCAAGCTCTTCACGCCCGAGAACAACTGGACCTGCCTCGCCATGCTCGACACCACCATGGACTACTGCGCGCAGTGCAACTCCTGCTCTGCCGCCTGCCATCTGTACGAGATGTCCAACGAGCATGAAATGTATCGTCCGAACTTCCGCTCCGAACTGTTCCGCCGCATCTACAAGCAGTATGTGAAGAAGGAACCCTTCGCCAAGTGGCGCTACGGCGACACCGAGCTCAACTGGAAGACCGTCGTGCGTCTGGCCGAGCTTTCCTACCGCTGCAACCTGTGCCGCCGCTGCGCTCAGGTCTGCCCCATCGGCGTGGACAACGGCCTCATCGCCCGCGAACTGCGCAAGCTCTTCAGCCAGGAATTCGGCTGGAACCCCCGCGAACTGCATGAAAAGGGCACCAAGCTCCAGCTCGAGGTCGGTTCCTCCACCGGCATGAATCCCGACGTCGTGAAGGAAACCGTCGAATTCATCGACGAAGACTACGTCGAGACCACGGAATACGAATTCAAGACCCCCTGGGACGTGCCGAACGCCGACATTCTGCTCATCCACAACGCCGGCGAAATGCTCGCCTGGCCCGACAACATCGCGGCCTTCTCCCTCATTTTTGAAGCCGCCGGTCTGTCCTGGACCCTGAGCTCCGAAATCGCCGGCTACGACTCCGTGAACTACGGCGTGTTCTACGACGACGTGCAGGCCGCCCGCGTGGCCATCAAGCACGCCGAAGCCGCCAAGAAGCTCGGCGTCAAGAAGATCGTGCTCGGCGAATGCGGCCATGCTCACAAGGCCCTCACCGTCATCGCCGACCGCATCCTGCCCCCCGATCTGAACATCCCCCGCGAAAGCTGCTTCCCGGTGCTGCGCGACATCGTGCTCGGCGGTCGTCTCAAGCTCGACCCCAGCCGCAACAACTTCCCCGTCACCCTGCATGACCCCTGCAACCTGGTGCGTCTCATGGGCGTGGTGAAGCCTCAGCGCGACGTTCTGCACGCCATCTGCCCGCAGTTCCGCGAAATGACCCCCCACGGCGTGGAAAACTACTGCTGCGGCGGCGGTTCCGGTTTCGCCATCATGACGCGCAACAACATCAACGAATGGCGCATGAACATTACCGGCCGTAAAAAGATGGAACAGATCTGCGGCGCCTTCAAGGACTGCCTCGGTCCTGAAGTCAAGAAGTACGTCTGCGCTCCCTGCTCCAACTGCAAGGGCCAGATCCGCGAACTGCTCGAACAGAACAATCTCCTTGAGAAGAACGGCATGCAGTACGGCGGCCTTGTCGAACTCATCGTCAATGCCATGACCGACGTGAAGCCCGGCTTCATCAAGTGGGAAGAAGAATAATGACAACGGCGGGAGGAAGGCTCTTCCTCCCCTGAAAGCAAAAGGGCGGGAGCTTCGGCTTCCGCCCTTTTTTGCGTCCTTCGTCCGGCATCATCCTGTTCCATTGCCTCTGAAGTGCGCAGAGCGGGGAAAGGCGTCCTTCGGAATGCACGCGCTGCCTTGCCTCCGCGGGCAGGCCGGCGGGAGCCCTGGGCACGGCGTCGGCGGCCGGAATCCATGCCCGAAGCGGTCCGGCAGGGGGCGGAGCGCGGGAAAAGAACACGGCTTTCGGAAGAGCGTGCGGGGAAGGGAAGGACTGCGATGCCGCAGCACCGTGAATCCAGCAATGCGGTCTTTCCTTCCCGGGGAGTCATGAAGAGAACTTGCGGCCGGAACAACGACGCAAGACCGCCTCTGCCGGAAAAGAGAAGAGTCCGGCAGGCGATGGGCGGGGGCGTGATGGGAACACGGCGCTCATGAGCGCATGCGGGGGGCTTCGGCAGCGATCTGGGAACCTGCGGGATGAAGGCGTTTCTTCGGAGGGGGCGTCTTTCCGGGCATCAGACGGAAGCGTTTCCGTTCCCGTGCTGGACAGCGTAAAATAGGTAGAGTATAACTCTGATAAATTTGACGCGGCTTTTCCGGACGGCGTCGAATGAACGCAAGGCTTGCGGGAGGGACGCTATGGATTTTGTCTGGACCTGCTTCATGGTCGCTCTGGGCTGGCTGTCCGGCGGCATCGTCGGCGGAGCCACGGGCATAGGAGCCATCATGGTGGCCATGCCGCTCATGACGGCGGTCATCACTCCCGGCGAAGCCGTGCTGGTATCCTGCCTCACGGGACTGTACGGTACGCTTCATCTTTCCTACTCCTACCGCAAGGCCTGCTGCTGGAGGGAAATACGGGATCTCGTCATAGGCGCCGTGCCGGGCTGCTTCGTGGGCGCGCTCGTGCTTCGCGTCGCCTCCATGCAGGTTCTGCAGCTCATGGTCTGCGCCATGCTGGCCTGCTTCATCATCATGCAGCTTTTCCGCAGGGCGGCCGCCTATCGCCTGCCGGATTCCACGATCGTAGGCGTGGGCGCGGGATTCATCTGCGGCTTCGTGAGCGGTTCCGTGGCCATGGTGGGCGCTCCGCTCGGCATCTACGTGCTCATGAAGCACTGGTCGCCCGACAGGGCGCGCGGCAACATGAGCGTGTTCTATCTGTTCACGGGCATAGCGTCCGTGATTTCTCAGGCCGTTGCCGGACTGTATACGCTCACGCTTCTTCAGGTGTCGCTTGCGGGCGTGGCGGGCTGTTTCATCGGTCAGGTCGCGGGCGTGCGCCTCGGGCGGCGCATCGATCAGAAGCTTTTTCAGCGCATCGTTCTGGTCTTTCTTGCCGTGGCCGCCGTCATTCTTTTCGTTCGTGCCATGGGATGGTAACAATTCCGCGTTATCCTTTGCCTGAAACCTCCCGTTTCCCCCTTCCCAAGGGCGGTTTTCGTGATTATGGTAATGTTGACTGTACCCGGCCTGCACGGCACGGCCGGAAGGTCGATCAACTCAGCCAACAAGGAAAAAACATGAACAAGTGGAAAACCTTTGCCCTCTGCGCTGCCTGTCTGGCCACGCTTTCCTTTGCCATGCCCGATTACGCGGATGCCGCGCGTCTCGGCGGCGGGCGGAGCTTCGGCAGTTCCTCCATCATGAGCCGGCCGGCCACGCCTCCTTCGGGCGCGTTCCGCGGCGGCTCGTCCTCCGTGCAGCGGCAGGCTCCCATGGCCAGCACGGCTAACGGCGGCGCGGCCACCATGGCGCGCAGCAACACCGGTCTTCTGGGCGGCCTGTTCGGCGGCCTTCTTGCCGGTACCTTCCTCGGCAGTCTTCTGGGCGGTCACGGCATGGGCGCCGGGATGCTCGGCGGTGTGTTCAATCTGATCATTCTCGGCCTGCTCGTGTACTTCGGCGTCAAGCTGTTCCGTCGTTTCCGCGCGGGGCAGGGCGACTCCGACAGCCGGCAGACCTACAACAGCTATGAGGCTCCCCGCGGACAGGAAGCCCCCGGCCAGTACAGCCAGGGCGGAGCGTGGGACAGTCTTCGTTCCCAGCAGCCCGAGCAGCAGGCCGCGGCGCAGGAAAGCGGCGTGGAGCTTCCCGCCGATTTCGATCAGGACGAGTTTCTGCGCGGAGCCAAGGCAGCCTATACGCGCCTTCAGGCGTCGTGGGATCGCCGTGACCTCGACGACATCGCCAACTTCGCCACCGAAGACGTCATGCGCGAGCTGCGCGAACAGGCCAAAGCCGATCCCAAGCCCGGCAAGACCGAGATTCTGCTCGTGAACGCTTCGGTCATCGAAGTGCGCGACGAGGGCGATCTGCGTCGCGTGGCCGTGTACTTCGACGTGCTCATGCGTGAAGACCAGCGCGCCGCCCGTCCCGAACAGGTGCGTGAAGTGTGGCACTTCGTGTGCTCCCGCGCCGAAGGCGACAGCTGGAAGCTCGACGGCATTCAGCAGCTTGCCTAGTCCCTTGAAGGAAGGGCGTTTCGGACGCGCCTTTTCATGAACATGAGGCCGGTTTCTCCTTTTCGGGGGAACCGGCCTTTTTGCGTCCGCTTCCGACGGTCGGAGAGCCTCCGGCCGCGTCAGGTCAGCGATGCGCATGGCGGGCGCTTCCGGCTCTTCGGCGGAGAGGGAGGCTTTTCACGAAGTTTCGAGCGAGGTTTTCCGTTTTTTTGACGCGAGAGAAGTTAGTATCAGCGTTTTGCCATGATTACTCATGGTTGTCGGGGGCGTTTGCCGCTCCCTTATCACGTGCGTTCTGCTAGTGTGGGCTCTGTTCCGGGATGATCCGGGCAAGAAACACGGAGAGCGCGTCATGAAAAGATTGCTTTCTCTTCTCGCTTTTCTGGCTTTGTCGGTTCCTTCTGCCGCCTGCGCCGACTGGTTTTTCGTCCGCGGTTCCGGCCAGACCGCGTCCTTTGAATCCTCGGCCCGTCCCACCGTGGCGGTGAAGGCGTCGCCTGAGTTCTCCACCGTGGCTCAGGGAAAGATGTCCGTCATGCTGTCTGCGGAGCGTCAGCTTCCGCGTTCCGAGCCCGGCACGGTGTGGTACTGCCTGAGCGCCAGGGACGGCGCGCAGCTTGCCGTGGCCCTGGCCGACGCCGGTTCCCGGCACTGGTATCCCGGCATCATGGAAACCAACCTTGAGTTTCTGCCCGTGCTGTACCGCTGCGGCGGCGACAGACCGGGCAGCGTGACGCAGCGGGTGTTCATCCGTCCCGTGCAGCTCGATCCGTGGATGGGCGCGTTCAACAAAAAGGGCACGGGCTGGACGGCCGGCGTCTTCGTCAGTCAGTACGAGTGGATAGTGAACAACGGCGAGTGCAAGCTTCTGGTGGAATATCGTGAGCCTTACGCCTCCGAGCGTTGTCCCATCGTGGACGACGCGCAGCTTCGTGCCTTCGTCCAGCGTGCGGACACCGCCTTTTCGGCGCGATTCGGTGAAAACGGAGACATTCCCGTTTCCGGCGTGCAGCCCTACGCCTGGGGGCATGAAGGCATATCGCCCGAACTGCTCGGCACCGTGCTCGGTTCAACGACGGAATATCAGTTTTAGGCCGTCCGGCGCAGACTTTCGGGCCGGGCGCCGAGAGGGCTCCTGGTGAACGATTCGAGCGCAGGACGCGTCGGGGCAAGTCTCCACGGCTTCTTCACCGGGCGGGGGCAGGGGACGGCGTCGTCCCTCCCCGTGCCTTGTCATCGTCCGGCCGGAAGTGCGCGGCCCCCTTTCGCGGGATGCGGCCGGCTTTTTCGCTTCATGCGGGAAGCCGGCCTTTTTTCGTGCCCTGCTCTTGACTTGGCGACCCGGCGTCTTATGTGACTGTTGGGCCCGAACGCAGTCGGGCCCTTCATTCAGTCATGACCGGTCGGCGGCGGAGCCGCGGGACCGGAAGCATATCAGGAGGCCATCCCATGGCGGAAACCACGCATCAGTTTCGCGCGGAAACGTGCAAGCTGCTCAACATTCTTACCCACTCCCTGTATACCAATCACGAGATATTCCTTCGTGAACTTCTTTCCAACGCCTCCGACGCTCTGGAGAAGGTGCGCTTTCTCCAGACCACGGGCGGCGAGGTGCGCGACCCCGAACTGCCGCTCGAAATCCGCATCACCACGGACAAGGACAACCACGTCATCACCGTTGCCGATACCGGCATAGGCATGACGGAACAGGAAATGATCGACAACCTCGGCACCATCGCCCGTTCCGGTTCCGAAGAGTTTCTGAAGGCGCGCGAGGCGGAAAAGGCCGCGGCAAAGCCTGCCGAAGAGAAAAAGCCCGCCGAAGAGTCCGGGGCTGACGACGAGGAAGGGGAAAAGTCCCTCGACGCCGAGGAGCCCATCGTCGAGCACGACGACAGCAAGCCCGACGACGCCTCCCAGATCATCGGTCGTTTCGGCATAGGCTTCTATTCCGTGTTCATGGTGGCGAAGAAGGTGGAAGTCACCTCCGTGTCCGCCACGGGCGACGGCGTGCCGCACGTGTGGACGTCCGACGGCACGGGCAGCTTCACCATCCGCACCCTGGAAGGCGCGGAAGCCGAAGGCGTGAAGCGCGGCACCAGCATCAGAATTTTCCTTCGCGACGACGCTCACGAATACGAGGAAAAGTTCCGTCTTGAGGGCATCATCCGCAAGCACTCCAACTTCCTGCCCTTTGCCATTCAGCTTGACGGAGAACGCGTCAACACCACGGCGGCCCTGTGGCGCGAGCCCAAGTTCTCCATCACGAAGGAACAGTACGACGAGTTCTACAAGTTCCTCACCTACGATCAGAAGGAACCTCTGGACGTCATTCACTTTTCCGTCGACGCGCCCGTGCAGTTCAACTGCCTGCTCTACATTCCCGGCAGCGCCGTGGAGGTCTTCGACGAGCGCAAGGACGAGTGGGGCCCTGACCTCTATGTGCGCCGCGTGCTCATCGACCGCCACAACAAGGAGCTTCTGCCGAGCTACTTCGCCTTCATGAAGGGCGTGGTGGACACCGAGGATCTGCCGCTCAACATTTCCCGTGAAACGCTTCAGGAAAACGTGGTGCTGCGCAAGATAAGCCAGACCATCACCCGTCAGCTCCTCACGCATTTCGAGCGCATGGCCAAGAACGATCCCGAGAAGTACGAGACCATGTGGAAGCTGCACGGAAAATACATCAAGTTCGGCTTCGACAGCTATCAGTACCGCGACCGCGTGGCTCCGCTTCTGCGCTACTACTCCACGGCGCAGGAAGACAAGCTCACGAGCCTCGACGACTACGTTTCCCGCATGAAGCCCGACCAGAAGGAAATCTGGTACGTGGCCGCGTCGTCCATGGAAGCGGCAAAAGTCAATCCCCATCTCGGTCAGTTCCGCCGCAAGGGACTGGAAGTGCTGTATCTCACCGATCCGGTGGACGAGTTCGCGCTCGAAGCCATCATGGAGTACCAGAAGCATCCCTTCAAGTCCGTGGAACTTGCCGAAGCCGGGGCTCTGGACGCCTTCCCCGACGTGGAGAACGCCGAGCCGAAGCCCGAGCCTCTTTCCGAAGAGGAAAAGCCGGAACTCGACGCCCTCATCAGCGCGGTGAAAACCATTCTCGGCGATCAGGTGAAGGACGTGCGCGCAGCCACCCGTCCCATCGACGCGGCGGCCTGTCTCGTGTCGCCCGAAGGCGTGACGTCCTCCATGGAAAAGCTCATGCGCGTCATGCAGAAGACCGACGGCATCCCGCAGAAGATTCTTGAACTCAACCCCGACAACGCTCTTGTGCGCTCTCTCATGCGCATATGCAAGGAAGGCGCCGAGGATGATACCTTCAAGGACATGGTGAACGCCCTGTTCGACACCACGCTTCTGCTCGACGGCTACATGAACGAACCCTTCGCCATGGCCGAACGCAGCATGCGTCTGCTTCGTCAGGCTGCGGGCTGGTATTCCGACCTGCGCAAGTAAACTCAAGGAGAAAGCCCATGTACTATGACCTCCTCATTCACGTGGACGACAACGATCCCGCCCGTCTCAATCTCGCCTTCAACAACGTGGCCAACTACCGGGCCGGTCTGCCGGGAGAGGACTTCCGCGTGGTCATGGTGGCCAACGGTCCGGCGGTGCAGCTCTTCACCCGCGAAAACAAGGTTCTTGCCGAACGCGGCGCAAAGCTCATGGCCGAAGGGCTTTCCATCAGGCTGTGCAACAACGCGCTGACCACGTTCAACGTCTCCCGTGACGAGCTGTGGGAAGGCTGCGAAGTCGTGCCCGCGGGCGTGGTGGAAATCGTGAAGCTTCAGCGCGAGGGCTTTGCCTTCCTGCGTCCGTAGACTGTTCCGTCTGCGGCAGCGCGCAACATTTGCCCATACCTCTGGCGGGGCGGAGAAATCCGCTCCGCCTCTTTTTTTAATCGTCGGGAGGGCAGGCTTCGAAAAAGCCGGAGGGACCGGCGGGCATGACGTGCGTCGGGCCGTTGCGGGAAGGCTGCTCATGTCTGACGGTATCTGCCGGAAAAGCCGGAGGCAGGCCTTCAATCATGCTCTTGAACGTTCATGCCGGGCCGTTCAAAAGGAGTGCGGTGCGCCCGCAGACGCAGTTTCAGCGTGCCTAGTCCTTCAGGGAGAACGTCACGGCAAGGGAACGCAGCATATCGTGAAGCGGCGCGAGGGATGAGGTGATCTTGCCCAGAGGAATGACCTTCATGGTGAGATCCGGCCGCGAGGTCTGCGCGTAGAATATGGCCACGGTGTTGTTCTGCGGGCAGTAGGTAATGTCGCCGTCATCAAAGCGAAGGCGCCCTTCCTCCCTCGTTTCCAGCACTTCGTCCAGCCCTCCGTAGTATTCGCGGCCGCCGTAGTTCGTCATGCGCACGGAGAGCGGCAGTCTTTCGAGAAATGCCCGCGCTGCGGGGCTGTCATTGAGCGTGCCGTGAAGCACGGTTTCCCCTGCGCGTATGACGAGTTCCCGCGACTGCTGTCCGGGCGTGACGCCGAGGTCTTTCAGCCAGGAGACAAGCCCGGGTTTTGCGTTGCGCACTTCGGAGCCCTGCATGTCGAAAATGTGGAGCACACGGGCCTTCGGGCAGTATTCCGCCACTGCGCGGGCACTGCGTCCGGGGCCGTAGCCGTCGTGCGTGCAGAAGGGCAGTATGGTCTTTCCGGCCAGGTCGTGTCCGGCAAGAAAGGTGGCCATGGGCTGGGGAACGGTGTTTCCCCAGATGGGAAAGCCGAGATAGATGGTGTCGTAGTCTCTCAGGTCGGCCTTCAGCGGCCGGATGGGCGGCAGATGCCCCGAGTTCCTTTCCGCCCGGGCCTGCTCCACCACGGCGTGAAAGTCGTCGGGGTAGGGGGTGACGGTCTGTATTTCCTCCATGTCCGCGCCGGTGAGGGATTGCAGCACTTCGGCCACGTGCCGGGTGTTGCCGGTGAGAGAGTACACGATGATGAGGCTTTTGCCGGATGCCGGGGCGCAGAGGCCGGGAGAGACCAGAACAAGGGTGAGCAGCGCGCCGAGAAGCGTGGTGATGATGCCGTACATGATGCCTCCGTGGAAAATCGGTGAAGGGAACGGCCATGCCTGGCCCCGGCTTTCGGGGCGCACGGGCCGTTTTTTTTGCTCATGGGGGGAGGGAAGACGGCGCGGCTGGGAAAATCAGCGCGCCTCGTCCTTCAGGTATCCGAGATCGTGCAGCCATTTGCGGACTCGTCCCTCGGCGCTGCGGACGTCGTTTCGATAAACGGCCAGGCCTTCAAGGACGACGGCGTGAAGGGGCAGGGCCGCAAGGTCGCGGAAGGTGTTCGACGGGCCGCTCGTGCCGTGGGTGCAGAAGGGCACGATGGTCTTTCCGGCAAGATCGTGTCCTTCAAGAAAGGTGAAGACCGGCATGGGCATGGTGCCCACCCAGTTGGGAAAGCCCACGAAGACGACGTCGTAGCTTCGTATGTCCGATACGGTTTCCTTCAGGGGCGGACGCGCGTTTTCCCGAAGCTCCCTTCGGGCCTGTTCCACGGCGCCGTCGAAGTCCGGGCCGTAGCCGTGCACGGGGCGTATTTCGAAAAGGTCGCCGCCGGTCATCTTCTGGATGTCGCGGGCGATGAGGCGCGTGTTGCCCGTAAGGGAAAAGAAGGCGATGAGAATTTTCGGGGCCGGAGCCGCTGCCGCCTCGGCGTTCGGCGCGACGATGGCCGAAGCGCAGAAGAGAAGGACGGCAAGCGCGCAGGACAGCGCGGTTCGGAAGCGATGACGCGCGCGGCTTGGGCGTACGGTGTCGGAACGTGCGCACGTCGGGTCGTGGGAAGAAAAGAATCTTTCCTTGCCTGTGAAAGCGGAGCATCCTGCGCCGCCTCCGGCAGAATGACGAGTGTTTTTCCTGTTCATGAAGGAACTCCCCTGCACGGATTGTGCGGTCCTTGACCCGGCGGAACATCTTTTCGCGTCGGCCGGAAGCGCGATGGTGCGCTCTTTTTTGTCATAGCGGCGTCGGAAGGAAGAAAACAGGCACAAAGCTCGCAGCTTTTTGCCCGTTTCTTGCAATGTTTTGCCCTTTGGGCAAGAGACAAAATACTAATTGCTTGTTTTTATTGCGTATATTTTCAGAGTTGCGACTATCGGGCAAAAAAAAAGAGAGCATCGTAGCTGGTTTCTGGCCATGGAGGTTTGTACCCTGCCTTCATGAAACGTCGGCAGAACAGCCGCAAACGATCGGAGGTTTTCATCATGAACAAGATTGCGTCGTGCATGGCTCTGACTCTGGCTGCCTGTGTCTTGGCTTTGCCCGGGCAGGCATTTTCCGCCGAAATCGGCAAGTCGCAGACCATTCTCCGCAATGGAGAGTTTCCGACCTCCAGAGGCTCGGATCGTTTTTTTACCGGCACCGTCCGCATCGAGCAGATATACCCGGCGAACAACGACATGCGTTCCAGCGTGGGCGTCGTGACCTTTGAGCCCGGGGCGCGATCAAACTGGCATGTGCATCCCGTGGGACAGGCTCTCATCATAACGTCAGGCGTGGGGCTCACGCAGGAATGGGGCAAGCCCATCGAGGTCATACGCGCAGGCGACGTGGTCATCTGTCCCGTGGGCGTCAAGCACTGGCACGGCGCATCTCCGAACAGCGCCATGACGCACATTTCCATCTGTGAGGAAAAGGAGCCGGGCAAGGTGGTCGAGTGGATGGAAAAGGTTACCGACGAACAGTACAACGCGAGGTAGCGTCCGTTTTCCGTCTGACCGGAATCGGACGCAGAACGGATGTTTTCGGAATGTGCGCCGCAGAGGCGCAGCGAAACAGGGCCGCATCGTGCGGCCTTTTCACAGGAGGCATGACATGGAAGCAGGAATCATGAAGGCCGGCGTGCTGGTCGGCCCGGGCAGGGTGGAAATAAGGGATGTTCCCATGCCGGAGGTGACTGCCGGCATGATGCGCATACGGGTGTCGGCCTGCGGCGTGTGCGGCAGCGACATTCATATGTGGAAGGAAGGGAAGGGCTGGAACCCGGACAGGCCGGACAACTTCATCATGGGACACGAATTTTGCGGCGTGGTGACCGATCCGGGCGACAGCTCGTTCCGCAAAGGAGAGCGCGTCACCTTCTGGGCCAATCTGTACTGCGGCGAGTGCGACATGTGCCGGGCCGGACAGGAGCAGCTCTGCCGCAGCGTGAACGGCAGAAACTACACGGGCTTTGTGTGCGACGGCGGTTATGCGGAATACTTCGTCGGCAAGGCCATGAACGCCTACAGGCTGCCGGATGCGGTGTCGGACGTGGCGGCGGGACTCATCGATCCGCTCATGGTGGCCTATCATGCCGTGCGGCGTTCGGGGCTGAAGCTGCACGACAAGGTGCTTGTCGTGGGCAGCGGCATCATTGCCCAGCTCATCGGCGGTCTGGCGAAGAAGGCCGGTGCATCACTGCTCGTCATGTCCCGCATCGACGACAGGCAGACGGGCAAGGCGCGTGAAATCGGCGACTTTGACGCCTACGTGTACGGCAACGCCCCGGACAGGGCCGAGCGAATGCGGGAGCTTTCCGGCGACGGCTACGACGTGGTTTTTGAGGCCGTGGGTTCCGGCGACTCGCTGGCGGCCTGTCTGGACGGGGTGAAGCCCGGCGGCGAGGTGGTCATGATAGGCAATTCCATCGCCCCCACGGTGCCTTTCGAGCTGAACCGGGCAGTGCTGCATGAGGTGCGGCTCACCGGAAGCGTATCCTGCACGCGAAGGGAGTTTGAAGAGACCATCGATCTCATCGCCCGCGGCATCATCGATCCGGAAAGGTACGTGACCGACGTGCTGCCGCTGGAAAAGCTTCAGCAGGCGCTTGAAAT
Organism: uncultured Mailhella sp.; assembly: GCF_905187505.1. GTDB lineage: Bacteria > Desulfobacterota > Desulfovibrionia > Desulfovibrionales > Desulfovibrionaceae > Mailhella. The sequence goes on along the minus strand of NZ_CAJJIC010000013.1, from coordinate 267 downwards.
GCAGGTTTCACCGGACGCGCACGTGCTGAAGACCGTGATTCGGCCCTGAGGAGAATCTGACATGAAGACAAGACGACTGGGAAAGAGGGGGCCGGAAGTTTCGGCCGTCGGCATGGGCTGCATGGGCTTCAGTCACGGCTACGGGCCCGCGCCCTCCGAAGAGGAGGCCGTGAGACTGATACGCCGGGCCTATGAGCTGGGCTGCACCTTTTTTGATACGGCCGAGGGCTACGGCCCCTATGTGAACGAAGAACTCGTGGGACGGGC
>NZ_CAJJIC010000012.1 GCF_905187505.1 uncultured Mailhella sp. | reverse complement strand
ATTATATTTTTAAGTTGACACAATTCTTTATGTAATATTATTCTAATTATATAAAATATATGTAAATTACATATATGAGTTCACACATACAATTATATGTAAATTACATACATCTAAAAGGAGGAAAACATGATCATACCAGAGAACATACCTGTTTTCCCTATGTCGCAGCTGCACCATCTTATAACAACAATTACAAACAGAATAATGAAAATATCTGGATGTAATATAAATAGAATACAGTTTATCATTCTCCGTGAAATATACTCGAAAAGCGATCTCAGCCAAACGGCTCTCGCAAGACTCATCGGCATGGACAGGAACAATCTCTCCAGAATATGCACGGAACTTGAGAAACTCGATCTCATATGCCGCAAAGTGAGAACCAACGACAAGCGTCACTATACGCTGGAACTTACGGAATACGGAAGAAAGGTTTATCTCCGGGGCAATCATGCCATGGAGAACTACCGGATATTGACCCATGAAATGTACAGCACGGAAGAGTGGCAGAATTTCAAGAGCATGCTTCAGGAATTCTTCACGACTCTTGTCGGCATCATGGACATAGCGGACGAGGATCTCGTGCCCGACGCCTTTCTGCGCGGTCCGCTTGAGCTCGACGAAAAGAATTCCTCCCGGTGCCTCTCTTCCGAACAACCAGAACTAAGGACCGCAAACGCCGATCAAGGAGTGAACCATGATTAGTTCCATCGATCCCGCCAGATGCACGGGATGCGGGACCTGTTTCAAGTCCTGTCCGCTGGACGTGTTCAGACTCGACACGAATCAGCCGGAAGAGTCTCCCTGCATGGACGCCTGTCCTGCGGGAACGGACATACGGGGCTGCCATTACCTGCTGCAGAACGGCCGTGTGGAGGAGGCTCTCGCTCTTCTCAAGCGCACCATGCCCATTCCCGCCATGACCGGACGCGTATGCTTCCACCCCTGCGAATGCGCCTGCACGCGCACCGACGTGGACGCTGCCGTCAACATCAACGCGCTGGAGCAGTTTCTCGGAGATCTCGACCTTGCACAGTCTTCTCCGAGATTTCCCCGGCGTCACCTTTCTCCCGTTGCCGTAGTCGGTTCCGGTCCTGCCGGTCTCTCGGCGGCATGGTATCTGGCGGAGGAAGGCTATCCCGTCACAGTGTTCGAGTCCATGCCTGAACCCGGAGGAATGCTCCGCTACGGCATTCCCGCCTACCGCGTGCCCGATGACCTCATGGCAAGGCAGATACAAAAATTCCGCGACGCCGGCATAAGCTTCGTCTGCAACAGAAAAATTGCTGAAGGCGGACTCGACGCTCTGAAAAAGGAAGGCTTCCGCGCCGTGGTTCTGGCCATAGGAGCTTCGGAAGGAAGACATGCCGGTCTTGAAGGCGAAGAGGATACGGCCGGCGTGCTGACCGGACTTGACTTTCTTCGCTCCGTACGCATGAAGTCCGCCCCCGCCGTTTCAGAAAACAGCCGTGTCGTCGTGGTAGGCGGCGGCGACGTGGCCATGGATACCGCCGTGAGCGCCCTGCGTCTCGGAGCGAACAATGTGACCATCGTAAGTCTGGAAGCGGAAGACTCCCTGCCTGCCTTTCCCCACAACGTGGAGGAAACCCGCTCTCTGGGCATTGCCGTGCAAGGTTCCTGGGGGCCCTTCGGTCTTTCACGGGATGAGAACGGCAGGCTGAACGGACTTTTCTGCCGTCCCTGTCTTTCCGTCACCGACGATGCCGGCCGCTTTGCCCCGGTGTTCGATGAAAATCCCGCAGCCGTACGTCTGTTCCCGGCCGACATGGTCATTCTTGCCATTGGACAGCACAGCGACGTCGAGCCTTTTGCCCCGTGCCTGGATACGGAACGCGGACGCATCCGGGTGGATGCAGCCACGATGGAAAGCTCCCTCGAAGGCGTGTTCGCCGCAGGCGACGTAGTGAGCGGACCGGCCTCGGTAACTGCGGCCGTGGCCTCGGGCAGACGCGCGGCCATTTCCGTGCATCGCTTTCTCTCCGGTGCAGAACTCAACCGGCCCGTTCCCGAGCGCCCCGTGGCAACAGACATGCTCTCCAGGCTTGATCCCTCCAAAATAGCGCATGTCAGAAGAAACGACCGCAGGAAGAACGCCCTCTGCGGCTTTTCCGAATGCCGCCTGGGACTTTCTCTGGACGCCGCCATGGCCGAAGCCGGACGCTGCCTGACCTGCGGCGGCAGAGCGCGCATAGCCTACACGGACGACTGCATGACCTGCTACACCTGCGAAGTCCGCTGCCCGGCCGACGCCATCCATGTTCATCCCTTCAAGGAAAGACTGCCCCGCACTCTCGATACCGTGCGCCCGGTCACGGAGGACAACGCATGAAACTGACTCCCTGGATACTGAATGCCGACGTGCTCATCGTCGGCGGCGGATTTGCCGGAATGTGGGCGGCCAAGAAGGCCCGGGAACACGTGGAAGACGTGCTCGTCATCGACAAGGGACCGCGTGACTGGGGCGGACTCGGCAGCATGTGCGGCGGCGACATGATAGCCCGGCTGCCCGGGGACGACATCGACGCCATGCTCCGTGAGCTCGTCTACTACTACGACGGCCTTGTGGAACAGGACTTCATGGAAGAAATCCTGCGCCAGTCCACCGACCGCTTCCGTGATTACGAGGCACTCGGCCATCATTTTCGCCGTGACGACGAAGGCCATCTCATTCCCGTGCCGCAGCGCGGCCTTGCCAACATGAAGTCCTACCTTTCAGTGCCTCTCGGTTCCGGCGGCGCCAATCTCCGCCGCGAACTTCTGGGAGAAATGGACCGACTGAACGTTCGCCGCATGGGCAACATATACGTCACCGACCTGCTGGTGGAAGACGGCCGAGCCGTGGGAGCCGCCGGATTTCATACTTTGAGCGGCCGCCCCGTGGTATGCCGCGCCCGCGCCGTGGTGCTGGCCGCCAACATGGGCGGATGGAAGACCTCCTACCACATGAGCAGCTGCGCAGGCGACGGCGTTCCTCTGGCCTTCAACGCAGGTCTGCCGCTGCGCAACTTCGAATTCATCCGCGTATGGAACACGCCGAAGCTCTTTGCCTGGGAAGGCCAGACCAATCTGCTGCCCCACGGCGCGCGTTTCGTGAACAGACTGGGCGAAGACTTCATGAGCCGCTATGCTCCCACCCTCGGAGCCAAGGGCGATCCGCACTACAATGTCCGGGGCATGGCGCATGAAGTGGCTGCCGGCAGGGGCCCCATATACTTCGACACCAGCCGTATGCCGAAGGAAAGCGTAAGCGCTCTTCGTCCCAAGGCTGGCTGGGCGAAACTGCACGACACCAAGCTGCTCGAAATCGGCATAGACTTCTTCGGCAGGCCGCAGGAATGGATGCCGCAGGTGCTTACGTCCTACGGCGGCGTCATGTGCGGAAAGGACTGCTCCACGCCCGTGGAGGGACTTTATTCGGCCGGTCGCAGCTGCGGCATTGACGGCGGCGTGTACATGGGTGGCCTTTCCATGTGCCTTGTGGCCACCACGGGCTACATCGCCGGAGAAAACGCCGGACGATTCGCCCTCGAACACGAGGAAAGACCGCTCGACAAGGCCGACGTCCGGCAGAAGCTTGATGCGGCCCTCGCCCCTCTCGGCAGGGAAGGTCTGGCCCCCAAGGACGCCGTACGGCGCATACAGGAAATCATAAGTTCCTGTGACGTCTGCATTCTTAAAACGGCTCAGGGCCTGAAAAAGGGCCTGGAAAAACTGCGTGTCCTTCAACAGGAGGTACTTCCCTCTCTCGGCGCGCCCGACCCCCATTATCTCATGAAGGCCCGCGAAGCCGAGGCCATGGCCATGCTCACGGAGTTCACGCTGAATGCCTCGCTCATGCGCGAGGAATCCCGCGACGGCCATTTCCGTGCCGACTTTCCTCACCGCGACAACGAGCACTGGCTCTGCTGGATCGTCATACGAAACAAGGACGGTCAGGCCGAGTACACGACGAGAAAAGTTCCCCTGGAACGCTACAAGGTCCAGCCGGAACGCTACTACATGGACAATTTTCACTTCCCCACCGGTAACAACTGACAGGCACTTTTTTTCCGCGCCTCAAGGAGGCTACCATGGCAGAGAACAGCACCGCCGACGTCCAGTCCCAGAAGAAGTACGGCCCGGGCACTCCTCTCGGAGAGCGTCCCCTGCGCTTCAAGCTGGCCTTCATTCTGGGATCCGTCTGGACCATATACATCATACTCACCTTGCTCAAGGTATTCTTCACCCTCGGCATCATCATCTACCCCGTGGCCCATCGCGCCATATGTGCAGGAGCGCTGGTAAGTCTCGTACTGCTGGCCGTGCCGCCCAAAAAGGGCGCCGACATGGAGCGGCTGCACTGGTATGAAGCCGTCATGATCCTGTGGACGGCGGCAGCGTGTGCCTACATAGCCTGCAACTCCGACTCGCTCATCTATTCCTGGGGCGACGCCACCTGGTGGCAGATGCTGCTTGCCGGCGGCTTTTCCGTGGCCCTCATGGAAGCCGTGCGTCGCACCTCCGGTCTGGCACCCGTCATTTTGTCCGTGGGCTCCTTTTTCTACTTCGTGTACAGCGACCTGTTCCCGGGATTTCTCATGAGCACGGGCTTCACCTACGCCGGAGCCACGGGCTGGATGTTTCTGAGCGGCGAAGGCTACTGGGGCAGCATTGTCGGCACGGTCGCCTCCACCGTTCCGGGCTTCATTCTCTTCGGCTGCATCCTCACCGTCACCGGAGCAAGCGACTTCTTCAGCGATCTGGCCAGAGCCTGCCTTGGTGCGTACCGCGGCGGCCCCGCCAAGACGGCCGTACTCTCCAGCATGTTCTTCGGCTCCCTTTCCGGCTCCGTAGCCGCCAACGTGGCCACCACCGGGCAGATCACCATTCCCATGATGAAGAAGACGGGATTCCCCGCAGAACTGGCGGGCGCCGTGGAAGCCGTGGCCTCCACAGGCGGAATGTTCACTCCGCCCATCATGGGCGCGACGGCCTTCCTCATCGCCGACTTTCTCGGCGTCAGCTACTGGGCCGTGTGCGCTGCGGCCTTCCTGCCGGCAGTATTGTACTACGGCACGCTGCTCGTGCAGGCCGACATCGAGGCCATTCGGCTCTGCGCCGTGGGCGAACCCAGGGAAAATCTGCCCAAGGTACGCGACGTGCTGCGCGAAGGCTGGTACTATCTGCCCTCCTTCGGCGTGCTCATCATATGCATGGGCTTTCTCAAGTTCTCCGCAGAAACAAGCATAGTGTACACGCTCGTCGCCCTCGTCGTATGCACGGCCTTCTCCCGCAGGACCAGACTGAACTGGAAGCGTTTTCTCATCGTACTGGAAAACACGGCCATGGGCATGAACATGGTCATTCCGCTCAGCGTGGCCATAGGCATCCTTGTGGGCGCCATGACCGTGACCGGCACGGGACAGAATCTTTCCAACGAGCTGGGCTCCATCGCGGGCAACAACATCTATCTCATGCTTCTCATGGCAGGCGCGGCCTCCTTCGTGCTCGGCATGGGCATGTCGTCCATCGCCTGCTACCTGCTCACCGTGACCATGCTGGCTCCGGCCATCGTGGGAAGCGGCGTGGAACCTCTGGCCGTGCATATGTTCCTGTTCTACTACGGCGCGCTTTCCTTCATCACTCCGCCCGTGGCCATCGCCGCCTTCGTGGCGTCCGGCATATCCGGCGGCGATCCCACCAAGACGGGCGTTCTCGCCCTGCGCATGGGCATTGCCGGATTTCTCGTTCCATGGGCCTTCGTCGTATATCCCGCCCTGCTCTTCATAGGACCTCTGTGGGAGACGGCCCTCGTGTTTCTGGCCTCCTTCACGGGACTGCTCGCCATATCCGGCGCGTGGACGAAGTACCTGCTCGTGCCTCTCGCTCTGTGGGAAAGAATCGTGCTGGCCGCGGGCGGCATAGCCATATTCGTGCCGCTGCCGGACATCATCCAATATCCCGTTCTCGCCGCTCTCATCGCCTTCATGGGCTACCTCTTCTACCGGATGAAGACCGAAAAGGTCTGCGCCGTCTGACACAGCGTTTTCCCTCCGTCCAACCCTCTACCAAGGAGTCACGTATGAAAAGACGCACCTTCTCCATCATGCTCTGTTCACTGGCCGCGGCCGCGCTCAGCTTCGCTCCCGCCTGCGCTCTTGCCGACACCGCATGGCCGAAAAAGCTGGTCATTTCCGTTCCCGCCTCGGGCAACGTCATGCACATGGCCGTAACGGCCATGGCCAAGACCATTGAAAAGCATACTCCCGTGGAACGCGTCATCGTGCAGCCCATAGGCGGTCCCGCAAGCTGGCTGCCCAAGATGGAAAAGGGACAGGTGGACCTGGCCATGCATGCCGGTCCCGACACCGTGGAACTGCTGCAGGGCCTCGGCGTATGGAAGACGGAAACCGGCGCAAAGCCCTTCCTGCGCACCGTCATTCCCGGAGCCCGGGCCCTGTACGGATGCATCACCCTTCCCGACAAGGGCATCACGAAGTACTCCGATCTCAAGGGACGCGTCGTCACCATGCGTCAGCCCGGCAATCCTCTGTTCGACCGCGTGGGCCTCACCCTCCTCGCCAGCGCAGGTCTCAAGGAATCCGACCTCAAGGCAGCCCTCACCATGATAAACTTCCGCGAAATGACCAGCGACATCGTGGAAGGCCGCGTAGATGCCGCCCTCAGTACCGGTTCCGGCCCCTTCATGATGGAACTGGAGACCTCCGGCGGCGCCAACGTCTATGTGGAACCCTCCGAACAGGAGGCCGCGTATCTCATGGAACACCTGCCCACGGGATTCTTCATCGGCAGTCTGCCCGCCCATGCCCCCTACTTCAACAACACCTCGGCCATCGGCCGCGCCATCCTGTACCGCAACGGCATCTACGCACGGGCAGACATGGACCCCGAAGTGGCCTACGGCATCATCAAGGCCGTCGATGAAAACAGAAGCGAATGGGAAAACATCTCTCCCATCGCCGCCGACTTCGGCACCATCTATGAATATGCCCCCCCCTATCATGAAGGCGTGGTGCGCTACTATCGCGAAAAGGGTCTCTGGACCGGCAACGTGGTCACCCAGCACGAAAATCTCCTGAAGGCCATCGGCGCCGAAAAGTAGTTTTTCCCCGGGGGCGGGCCCCCGCCCCCGTACGAAACAAGGAGTCTTGTATGCCTCCCGTCATCTCTCCCGAGAAATGCCTGCGCTGCGGGCTGTGCGCAGACATATGTCCGCTGGAAGTTTTCGGATGCAGACCCGCACGAAACGAAATTCCCACGGTGAGATATCCCGACGAATGCTGGCACTGCAACGTGTGCGCACTCGACTGCCCCGCGGGAGCCATCACCCTGCGTCACCCCATAAGCCACATGATACTGCACGTGGATTCCCCCTTCCTGAAAAATTCAGAACAAGGAGGTGCTCATGCTGCCGATTAAGGAAATTCTCGATGCCGACGTCGTCATCGCAGGAGGCGGCATAGGCGGTCTCATGGCCGCCGTAGGCGCGGCGAAGGCCGGAGTCTCCACCATCGTTCTGGAAAAGGCCAACACCAAACGGAGCGGATCCGGCGCGGGCGGAAACGACCACTTTGCCTGCTACATTCCCGAGGTTCATGGCGATCTCGCCACAGCCAGGGATGCCATTCTGGGCAGTCTCGTGGGCGGAGATCAGGACCGCGACGTGCTCGACGCCTCCCTCATGCGCAGCAGGGAAGTGGTGGACATGTGGCACTCCTGGGGCATCAACATGAAGCCCAGAGGCGACTGGCTGTTCGAAGGCCACGCCTTTCCCGGCAGACCCCGTGCCTTCCTGAAGTATGACGGCAGCAATCAGAAGAAAGTGCTTACCTCACAGGCCCGCCAAGCCGGAGCCGTCATTGTCAATCATTCTCCCGTACTGGAGCTTCTGCCTGCGCAAGGCGGCATGGGCGGTGTTCTTGCCCTCGATACCAGCGAAGAAAAACCCGCCTTCCGCATCGTTCGGGCGAAGGCCGTCATTCTTGCCACAGGCAACCCCTGCCGGATATTCGTCTCCGCAAACACTCCCGGACTCATGTTCAACATCGGCGTGTGTCCCGCCTGCACAGGAGAATCCATCGCCCAGTTCTGGCGCATCGGAGGCGCGCTCGTAGGCATGGACCGGGGCTACAGGCACGCCGGTCCCCGCTACTCCTCCCGCTGCGGCAAGGCCACGTGGCTGGGCGTGTACCGATACCCCGACGGCACGCCCATAGGCCCCTTCACCACCGTGCCGAGCCGAGAAACCAGCGACATCACCGGCGACATCTGGAATTCCTCCTTCTCCGACCTCATGGTCAACGGCAGAGGCCCGGCCGTCATGGACTGCGGAGGAGCGAGCAAAGACGATCTCAAGCATATGCTCTGGGCCATGGGTTGCGAGGGGCTCACCGGCTTTCTTGCCCAGATGAAGCAGGAAGGCGTGGATCCCGGCCGTCACGGCGTGGTGTTCGGTCAGTACGAGCCTCACGGCATACGCGGCATAGAAATCGATCCCAGGACCGGAACGAACCTTCCCGGCGTATATGCCGTGGGCGATCATGTGGGCAATTTCCGTACCAACATCGGCGGAGCAGCCGTCTTCGGTCTCATCAGCGGTGAGCAGGCCGCCTCCTACGCCGCAAAAGTCTCCCCCTGTCCGGACGTGGAACATACCCCGTGGGCCCAGAAACGCATGGCCTACTACAGCGCCTTTGCCGCCCGCAGCAACGGAGCCACCTGGCAGGAGTGCAATCACGCCGTGCAGCAGATTCTTACCGATTTCGCCGCCCCCGGTCCGCACAAGGTACGTTCTGCAAGCCTGCTGGAATCGGGCCTCAAGTTCCTGGGCGACATGCGCCGCCGCGTGGACTCAGAACTGTGCACTCCCACGGCCCACGAACTCATGCGTGCCTCGGAAACCCTCGCCATCATGGACATGGGCGAAGTCATGATCCGTTGCGCGCTTGAGCGCAGGGAAAGCCGGGGCAACATGCAGCGTTCCGACTACCCCTTCACCAACCCCATGCTCAACGGTCAGTTCATCCGCATAGTCAACGGCAAAAACGGCCCGGAAATCTCCTGGCGTCCCATACACCGCTGAGCAGCAAAAAACAACACAAGGAGCCTCTCATGAGTCAGACCAAGGAACTTGCCGCCTACGGCGCGGCACTGCGTTACGAGGACATTCCCGCAGAAGTCCTGAACCGTGCGAAAAACCTGACGCTTCAGACGCTGGGCGTCTCTTTGGCCGCCCTTTCCTCCGACGTGGGAAGACGGGCCGTGGCCCTCGGCAAGGTCATGGGCCAGGGAGGCTCTGAAGCCACCATATGGGGCGACGGCTCCAAGGTGAACGCGGCCGCCGCAGGTCTTGCCAACGGCACTCTTGCCGACGCCCTCGACTGGGAAGACTGCAGCTGGACGGGCCATCCCTCGGCCTGTGCCGTGTCCACGGGCCTTGCCATGGGCGAACAGCTCGGCTCCTCCGGCAAAGATTATCTTCTTGGCCTCGTCACCGCCTATGAACTGTACGAGCGCATAGCCATGGCCGTGCAGCCCGGCCCGAACTTCGGCTGGATGACCAAAGGCTGGGGCCTCACGAGCTGGGTCATCTACGCCTCTTCCATCATGGGCGGAAAGCTCCTCGGCCTCGACAAGGAACAGATGGAAAACCTCATAGGCATCACGGGTGCGCTCACGCCCACCATCAACGTGCTCACCCACGTCACGCGCACGGACTACTATCACTTCCAGTGGGGCATGAACAGCATGAACGGCATAGCGGGCGCACATCTGGCCAAGGTGGGCATCAGCTCCCTGCCCGACTACCTCGACGGAGACAGCGGCTACTGGTGCACCATGACCGACGACTGCAAATGGGAGTGGTACACGAAGAATCTCGGCTCCCAGTGGATGATCATGGAAACCCTCATGAAGCACTGGCCCACCAACATGTGGATACAGCAGCCTCTGGACGGCATGGCCGAACTCATTGCCGAACACGGTCTCAAGCCTGCCGACATAGCTTCCATAACCATCAGTCCCGAAGTGGAATCCCGCTGGCACGTGCATCCCGACGGCTATCCTTCCGTGGTGGACGGCCAGTTCAGCATTCCCTACTGCGTCTCCGCCATGCTGCACCATCCCGCCCCCACGCAGGAATGGTATTCCGAAGCCTTCCGCCACGATCCCTCCGTCGTTGAGCTTTCCACCAGAATCCACTGCGAAGGCGAATACATGACTCTGCAGCAGTGCTTTGAAACCTTCCAGCGCGGCAGCTATCCGTTCTACGTGCTCAAGGTGGACACCGTGGACGGACGACATCTCGTCAAGGAAGTGCCTCTTCCCAAGGGCCATCCCAGAAACATGATGACCGACGAAGAGTTCATCGACCGCTTCCATCTGGCTGCGGGCCCCGTGATAGGGGAAGAAAAGGCCTCCCGCGTGGTGGACATGGTGCGTCATATGGAAGAGCTGGACAAGGTGGCCGACCTCGTCCGCGCCATGAACGTCAACGGCTGAAAAAACGCGGCGGGGTTCCCCGCCGCCTGCCGCCCCAAACGCCGCACGACGCTGCGGCATCATGGAGGAATGCTGTGAAGAACATCTGCGTTATCGGTGCGGGAGGCACAGGACAGTGCTTTGCCGCCGACATGGCCCTGGCCGGCCACAAGGTTTCCCTGTACGACGACAGGAAGGAACGGCTGGACGAAATACGCGCCGCAGGAGGCATCTGCCTGACCGGAGGCGGACGGACGGGAAAGGTGCTGCCCGACCTTTGCGACACTCCCGAACAGGCGCTTGAACATGCCGAACTTGTGGTCGTATGCGCCGTGGCGCACCGTCATGAAACACTCGCCAAACAATGCGCGCCCTTTCTGAAAGACGGCCAGACCGTATTCATCTCCGCAGGAGGCGGCGCTTCCCTGATGTTTGACCGGGCCATACGAAACGCCCGGGGACTCGACGGGAAAACGCCTCACGGCATGGTGCTCGGTGAACTGGAAGGCAATCTCTATCCCTGCCGCAGGCTCCGTCCCGCCCAGATATTCATGGCTTTTCCTCTGGCAAGACGAATGGTGGCGGCCTTCCCCGCCTGCAACACGCACAAGCTTCAGCAGGCGCTTGCGGGAGTGCTTGAAACCGACGCCGCAACCAATGTTCTGGAAACCGCGCTCAATTCCCCGAACGTGGTCATTCATCTCATGGGCTCTCTGCTCAATCTCGGAGCCATAGAACGTTCCGGCGGCGAGTACTGGCTGTACAAGACCGGCCTCACTCCCGGCGTGCTCACCATGCTGGAAGCCATGGACAAAGAGAAGACGGCCGTATTCAACGCCTGGGGCTGGACGGCGCGCTCCCCGCTGCCGCATATGCGCCGCGTGGCCCGTCAGGACTGCTTCCCGGAGCTTGACGCCTTCCGCTCCCTCATAGGCCCCACCAGCGCCGCTCATCGCTACATAAGCGAAGATGCCTCAACCTGCGTCTGTCTTCTTGCCGATGCCGGACGCGCTGCCGGACTCGACATGCCTCTCGCTTCCGGTCTGCTGGCTCTGGCCTCGGCTCTTCACGGCAGAAACTACGCCGACGAAGGTCGCACCCTGAAGGCGCTGGGCCTCGGCGGCATGAACCTGCAGTCCGTGACCAAGCGACTGCTCGGTCGATGAATTCCCTTCCCTCATCATGCCGCGGCATCATGCCGCAAGGAGCTTCCCATGTATTCCTGGAGAGCACACATCGGTCTTCTGGCCCCCGGCTCGGGACCGAACATGGAAATGGACTTTCACCGCTTCCTTCCCGCAGGCGTGGCCGTGGCCACTTCCCGCCTGCCCTTCACCATTCCTACGCCGGAAGGGCTCAGGGACATGGTGAGTCACATAGAACAGGTCTGTGAAGTGTACAAGCGCTACAAGCACGACGTCATCATGTTCGGCTGCACGTCCGGCAGTCTCATAGACGGCTTCGGCTTCGACAAGCGACTCATCGCCCGCATGGAGGAAATCACCGGAGATCCGTGTCTCACCACGTCAACCGCCGTTCTTGAGGCCTTTGCCGCCCTCGGCGTTTCTCACCCCGTGGTCATCACTCCCTATCCCGACGACACCAACGAAGCGGAAAAGGAGTTTCTCGAAAGCAACGGACTTTTTGTGACGCACATCACCGGCATGGAAAACGACTACGTCAATCAGTCCATCACGGACATAGAGCCCAACTACGTCTTTCAGAAAGTCAAGCAGCTTCCGCGTGAAGGCGCGGACTGCCTGTTCATAAGCTGCACGGGACTCAACGTGCTCGACATCATTCCCATTCTGGAATGCGACTGGGAAATGCCCGTGATCACGAGCAACCAGGCCACGCTCTGGGCCTGCCTGCGCCACAGCGGCGTCAAGGACAAGATCCCAGCACTCGGCAGGCTGTTCCAGCTCTGATCTCACGTTCTGCCATCCCCTCCCCAAGCAGGGCGCCGGAGTTTTTCCCCCCCCCGACTCCGACGCCTTCCCATGCCCCGCTCCGCAACGGCCGTGCGGACTGCGGGGCTTTTTTAGGGACGCCTGAAAAAACGCTTTTTCCCTTCATGACTACCGTTGACGATGACGATCGTCCTCATCCCGCTCGTTCTCCTCCCATTCGTCCTCGTCATCCTCGTCCCGTTCATCCTCGTCCCGTTCATCCTCATCGGCCTCCCATTCATCCTCGTTCTCATCGGCGCAGGCCGAGGCCCAGTGAGAGGACGACACGAGACGGGAGGACGAAACGACCGCTTCGCCGAGCACGAGAACGGAGGCAGACAGCAGCATGGTCATGATAAGAGAAAAAAGCTTGCGGGTCATGATTTCCTCACAGATAGAACATGATGTCTTGCCTCCAGTCTATGGCTCGTTCGTTGCCCTGTCGTGACAGCGGCGCAAAAAAAACAAAGTTCCCGGGACTGCCGCCCCGCTCTGCCCCGTCGTTGCGCCCTTCTCCCGACCTGCCTTTTTGTCGCTCGGCCTTTCCCCGAATCCGTCCGTTCCCGTCGATCCGCCCCTTGTCGGCGGCACGTGCAGCGCCCGGCAGAAAAGGCGTCGCCTGCTTGCCGTGCTCTGACAGGGAGCCGCGTGACGCAGGCTGCGTCTGCCGGCCCGGGGCCGCGCCTTCCGTCTCGGACACAAAAAAAGCCGCGTTTCTCAACGCGACCTTCACAAACCCGGACTGCGGCCGAAGCACGACACTTCGCCCGACGGGCACGCCATGAAAACGTCCGGCAAAGAACACCGGACGAAACTTCCCTCAACGCTCCGGGAATTGCGCCATCACCATTAAAAAGTTTTGAAAAGAGGATGGGGGCGCGGGGGAAGGAGGAAAACTTTTTCAAAAGCTTTCCTCCTTCCCTCGCCATCTCCCCCTTCCTATTCTATTCCGAACTCGTACTGTTCGAGCTTGTCGAGGACGGCGGACATGATCATGGCCATGATGCCGGAGACCATGGCGGCCGTGGCCGGAGGGACTTCGGAAACCTCTTTGTTCAGAAGGCGGCGGAAGAAGACGCCCGGGCACTCCTGCGTCTTCGTTCTGACCATGGGGTCGACGTAGGCGCGGAAGGCTCCGTCCACGAAGTCTTCGGCCTCCTTCGGGGAGTAGCCGAGCTTCTGAAGCATGGACTGCGTGACGCGCAGGTATTCCACCACCACCACGTTGGGCGCCTGCACCATGAGTCCGTAGAGCACGGCGGCGTGCACGTAGGCCCGCCACTCCAGCATGAGGGCTTTTTTCTCCTCCTCCGTGGAACAGGGAAGGCCCGCCTTCTCGGCCATGGCAAGAACGCCCTTTTCTCCGGCATTGAGTTCAAAAAGTATGCCCGCGGCCTGCACGGCCTCGGCCACGGAAAGCTTACGCTTCATGGACGGCCTCCTTTTCTTCCTCGCCGAAGCGGATGCCCGCCATCATGAGTCCTATGGATTCCACGCGCGCGGCGTCGGTGCGGGGGAACACGTCGATGAAGCGGCCGCGGTACATGACGGCAAAGGTGTCGGCCAGCGTCATGGCCTCACGCAGATCGCTCGTCACAAGGAGCACGCCCGCATGATCGCGCGCCTCAAGAATGCGCCGCCACACCTCCTCCATGGCGCCTATGTCCAGGCCCTGCGTGGGGTTTTCGGCGACGATGAGGCTCGGTTCCCGGAAGAACTCGCGGCCGAGCACCATCTTCTGCAGGTTGCCGCCGGACAGCGATCCCGCCGTGGCGTGCAGGCCGTCGGCCACCACCTGGTATTCCTCCATGATGTCCGCGGCGGCCGTGGCGGAATGGCGTCTGTCCAGAAAGCCGAAATTCTGAAAGCCGTTGCGGTTGGTGAGAAGAAAGTTGTCCAGAAGGTCCAGCGACGGGCAGGTGGCGAGTCCCTTTCTGTCCTCGGGAATGTAGACCATGCTCTTTCTGCCCATGCGCGTGCGCATGAACTCGCTCCAGCCCTTGCCGAGAATGCGCACGGAGCCCGCGCCGCTGTCGGGTCTTGCGCCGCCCGTCACCATTTCCACAAGCTCGCGCTGACCGTTGCCGGCCACGCCCACCACGGCCAGCACCTCGCCCCGGCGCAGCGAACACGAAAGGTCCTGCGCCATGCCGCAGGAGGCATGGGAAAGTTCCAGCAGCACTTCGCCCTTTTCCACGGGCGTCTGCTCCACCGCGGCATCCATCTGACGGCCCACCATGCGCTCGGCAAGCTCCCGCTCTCCGGGCACGTCCCTGCGGAGAAAATGGTCCACGATTTCGCCTCGGCGCAGTATGCTTATTTCCGTGGCGAGGTCGAGCACTTCCTTCATCTTGTGGCTGATGAACACCACGGCCTTGCCGTCGGCGGCCATGCGGCGCAGCGCGGAAAAAAGCTGCCGTATTTCCGGCGGGGTGAGCACGGCGGTGGGTTCGTCGAGAATGAGCACCCGGCAGTCGCGGTACAGAAGCTTCAGGATCTCCACGCGCTGACGCTCGCCCATGGAAAGCTCGGAAATCATGGCGTCGGGATTGATTTCAAAGCCGTAGCGGGACGCGAGTTCCAGCACGCGCTTGCGCATGGCCGCGGGATTCAGAATGCCGCGGGCCTGTCCGAGCATGAGGTTCTGCGTCACGGTCATGGCCTCGACGAGCATGAAGTGCTGATACACCATGCCTATGCCCGCGGCCAGGGCGTCGCGCGGGGAACGGAAGGGCGCGGGAGAGCCGTCCACGTAGATGGTCCCGGAATCCTGCCGGGACTTGCCCGACAGTATGGACATGAGGGTGGACTTGCCCGCGCCGTTCTCGCCGAGCAGAGCGAGTATCTCGCCGGAGCGGATTTCAAGGGATATGTTGCGGTTGGCCCTGACCGGACCGTAGCTCTTGCAGATGTTTTCCAGACGGATGAGAGGCGGCGCGGTACGCGCGCCCTTCCCTGCCGCAGAGGTCTGCGCCTGTGTCATGATCTTTTTCCTTTCGACCGGGAACCGGCCGCAGCGTCGGAATCGTTACTCAGAAGATGCGCGCCGTCCTCCGGGCGCAGCAGCATGAAAATGAAGGCCGAGACGGCCGTCATGAGGCCCACGGCGATGAAGGTGGCGTGCAGGGCGTAAAGCTCGCCCGAGGAGGAGAACACGCGCAGAAGCGCCGTGCTCACGGCCACGCCGAAGCTCACGCTGAGGTTCTGCGCCACGGAAAGCAGGCTGTTGCCGTCGCTCGCGGTTTCCGCGGGGAGATCGCCGAGGGTGATGGTGTTCATGGAGGTGAACTGACCGGACATGAGCATGCCCTGAACGAAGAGCTGCACCACCAGAAGCATGAGGGGCCAGCCGGGCTGCTGGAGGCTCATGCACATGAATACGGCCGCGATGGAAAGCGTGAGGAAGAGCAGCGTGCGGCGATAGCCGAAGCGATGCAGGATGTTCAGCACCACGGTCTTGGTCATGACGGAGCCCACGGCCGGAGCGATGAGGATGAGGCCCGCGATGTCGGCGGAATAGCCGAGGCCCACCTGAAGCATGAGCGGCACGAGAAACGGGATGCTGCCTATGCCGAGACGCGCCACGATGTTGCCCGTGATGCCCACGGAGAAGGTACGCGTGCTGAAGACCTTGAGATTGATGATGGGAAAACGGAAGCGTCTGGCGTGCAGCACGTAGAGCACGATGGCCGCCACGCCGAAGACCACGAGTCCGCAGGCCAGCGCCGGGGAAGCGCCGTGCCCGCCGGTGAGTTCCAGACCGCCGGACATGGCGAGCACGCCCGCGCCGATGAGCAGAAAGCCCGCCACGTCGAACGAGCCGCGGGGCTGCCGGAAATCGGGAAAGCAGCGCAGGGAGAAGAACAGGATGACGAGCCCGAGCGGGATGTTGATGAGAAAGATCCAGGGCCAGGAGGCATACGTCACGAGCCAGCCGCCGACGATGGGACCGACCACAGGCCCCACGAGCCCGGGAATCGTGATGAAGTTGAAGACCTTGACGAAGTCTTCCCGCGTGTAGGCGCGCATGAGGGTGAGACGGGAGACGGGCACCATCATGGCGCCGCCCACGCCCTGCACCACGCGCGCGGCCACCAGAAGCGGAAGCGTCGTCGACGCGGCGCAAAGGCCTGATCCGATCACGAACATGGCCAGAGCCGAAAGAAAGACGCGTCTCGTGCCGAAGGTGTCGGCCAGCCAGCCGCTCAGGGGAATGAGCAGGGCCACGGTGAGCGAATAGCTTATGACGGCAAGCTGCATGGAAAAGGGCGAACGCCCCATGGCATCGGCAATGGCGGGCAGGGCCGTGTTGAGAATGGTGGAGTTGAACATCTGCATGAAAAAGGCCGCGGCCGTTATCATGGGAAGTCCGGTGAACATGTCTCGGGAAGTCAGCATGGGAATATCCTTGGCTTTCGGTTCCTGCATGGAAAAGGAACCGACTCTCAGGAAATTTTCACCGAAAAACGGATGAGTTGCAAGTGCCGGAGAAGACTCGCGGCACGGCGGACTCTCCGGCGTCCTTCGGCCCATCTTCTGCGCGGCGGGCGTTTTCTCTGCGCGCAGGGCGTTTTTTTTCGGCCCTCTCCGCCCCGGAGAATGAGGCCCGGCTCTCTCCGAAAAGCAGATCCGGGAAAAGAGCTTCCCAGCAGGCGCAGTCTGCGGGAACGACGACGCGGGGCCGCCGCGCGGACGGGCCCGGCGCATGAAGAACGCGGCCCCGCCCTCTTCCATGGAGGCGGAGCCGCAAGTCTCCGCGGCGCGGCCCGCCGGAAAAGAGGCTACGCGCCGGGCGCGATGTTTTCGCCGAGCGCCGCGGGGGCGCTTCTGCCCTTGCCTCTGGCCGAGGAGAAGAGCAGCGCGAGAATGGTGAGGGCATAGGGCAGCATCATCATGAGCGAGGAAGGAATGGTGGTGCCGAGCGCCTGAAGCCTGAGCTGGAAGGCCATGATGCCGCCGAAAAGGTACGCGCCGAACATGGCGCGTCTCGGCCGCCAGAAGGCGAAGATGACGAGGGCCACGGCTATCCATCCCTTGCCCGCGGTAAGATTCTGCGTCCACATGTGCGTGGCGCACAGGGAAAGGTAGGCTCCGCCCACGCCCACGAAGAAGGCTCCGGCAAAAATGCCGAGCCAGCGCATCTTCACCGGATCGAGACCGGCGGCCTGCACGGCGTCGGGCGACTCGCCGGACGCGCACAGGGCGAGCCCGAGGGAGGTGCGGCGGAAGAACCACATGACGGCCCAGGGCAGGAGGTAGGAGAGGTACACGAGAGGATCGTGCTGAAAGAGCACCTCGCCGAGCACGGGGATGTCGGAAAGCAGCGGGAGGTCGAAGGGCTGGAAGCCCACGGTCTTCTCACCGATGAAGGGCGCGCCGAGATAGTCGGAAAGGCCGACGCCGAAGATGGTGAGCGCAAGTCCCGACACGGTCTGATTGCCCTGAAAGACGAGGCAGACCACGCCGTGCAGCAGGCCTATGCAGGCGGCGCCGAGACCGGCGGCCAGCGTGGCGAGCCAGGGATTGCCCGTCTTGAACTGCACGATGAAGGCGAAGAACGCACCCATGATCATCATGCCTTCCACGCCGAGGTTGAGCACGCCGGAGCGCTCGGTGATGAGTTCGCCCATGGTGGCGTACAGAAGGGGCGTGCCCGCAAGCACGGTGGCGGCAAGCAGCGCAACGAAGATGTCCCAGGTCATGCGGCGCCTCCCTGCTTGCGACCCGTTCTCACGAAGGTATAGGAATAGAAGAACTGTCCGGCGAGCACGCACAGAAGGATGAAGCCCTCAAGAATGCCGCCGAAGGCCGCGGGCACCTGCAGATCGACCTGAAGGTTGTCGGTGCCCACGAGAAGCCCGGCCAGAAAGATGGAAAACAGCGCGATGGAAGGCGTGCGCAGGCGGGAGAGCCAGGCAACCACGATGGCGGTGTAGCCGTAGCCCGTGCACAGGCTGGGCTGGAGCCGGTTGAACGTGGCCGACACTTCCACGCAGCCCGCCATGCCCGCGAGCGCGCCGGACACCGTGAGCACGAATACCAGCAGAAAGCCGTAGGGAATGCGGGCGTAGCGCGCGGCTCTGGGATTTTCGCCCGCGGCGCACAGCTCGAAGCCGAGCCGCGTGCGCTGCAGAAACACGGAAACCGCCACGGCCGCGATCACGCAGACGATGAGCCCTGCGTGCACGTAGCCGATCACCTCGGGAAACACGGCCTCCTCGGGAAACATGGCCGTCATGGGAAAGCCCATGCTGCCGGGGTCCTTCCACGGGCCGTACACGAGGTAGCGCATGAACTCTATGCCTATGTAGTTGAGCATGAGCGTGGAAATGATTTCGTTGAGGCCGAACTTCAGCTTGAGAAGACCGGGCAGCATGCCCCACAGTCCGCCCGTCACGGCCGCGCACGCGAGCATGAGCGCGAGCATGAGAGGCATGGGCAGGCCGGGAAAGGTGAGCACGGCCCAGGTGGCCCCCACGCCGCCCAGGGCGAACTGCCCCTCGGCGCCGATGTTCCACACCTTCATGCGGAAGGCGATGGACACCCCGAGCGAGCAAAGAAAGATGGGAATGGCCTTGAGCATGGTGTCCTGCAGGGCGTACAGACTGCCGAAACCGCCCTGGAAGAGCACCACGGCGGCTTCCACGGGCGACTTGTCCTGAATCATCAGCAGCAGAGAGCAGAACGCCAGGGCGATGAGAAGCGCCGCCGGCAGCACGACAAGTCCGACCCAGCGATGGGGGGTCTGCCGTCTGACGACTCTGAAACCGTCCATGATTCCTCCGAAAAATGATGTGATGCGGCGAATGCGGGCGCTTTGCCCTCGGTCCGCCTTCTTGTTGCGCGCCTGCCCCGAAAGGCGGCGCGGCGGGCGCCTTCAAATGCGGGGATGCCCCCCGAAAAGGGAGCCCGGCGGCACGCCGCCGCAGGGTCCCGGGGCCCGCAGGCCCGCCGATCTCCGGCTCCGAAAAGTTCCGGGAAAAGGAGAACCGAGGGCCGCGGCCTGTCCCGCCCCTCAAGGGTCGGGGCGAACCGCGGACCGGAAAATGAAAAAGCCCCGCCTTCGCCGGGCGGAGCTTTCCTGAAAAACTACTTGGTCGTGCCTATCACGCCTTCCACGAACCAGTCCATGGAAAGCAGCATGTCGTCGGGCGCAACCTGACCTTCGGCCACGCGCACCTTGCCTTCCTGATCCTTCACCGGGCCGGTGAACACCTGATACTTGCCGGAAATGATGTCGGCCTTCACGCCTTCCACCTTCGCGCGCACGTCGGCAGGCACCATGTCGCCGTAGGCGGAAATGTCCACGATGCCGTCGCCTATGCCGTACCAGTAGTTGCCGTTCTTCCAGGTGCCGGCGCGGTACTCGTCGATGAACTTCCTGTAGAACTTGTTCCAGTCCCACACGGCGGCCACAAGATGGGCCTTGGGCGCGGCGGCGGACATGTCGGTGTTGTAGCCCACGGAATACGCGCCGCGGGCCTCGGCCGCGGTCTGCGGACCGGCGGAGTCCTGATGCTGGGCGATGACGTCCACGCCGACGTCCAGCAGGCCTTCGGCGGCCTTCTTTTCATCGTCGGGGCTGTACCAGGTGCGGGTCCACACCACGCGCACCTTCGCGTCGGGGTTCACGGCACGCACGCCGAGCGTGAAGGCGTTGATGCCGCGCACCACCTCGGGAATGGGGAAGGAGGCCACGTAGCCTATTTCGTTCTTCTTCGTCATGGCGCCGGCCACCATGCCGGTGAGATAGCGGGCCTGGTACATTCTACCGAAGTAGCAGGTCATGTTTTCGCTGTGCTTGTAGCCCGAGCAGTGCAGGAAGGTGACCTTGGGATTGCGCTTCGCCATTTTGGCCATGGCGTCCATGTAGCCGAAGCTCGTGGCCACGATGACGTTGTAGCCCTTGGAGCACATGTTCTTGATGGCGCGCTCGGCGTCGGGGCCTTCGGGCACGCTTTCCATCATGGTGGTTTCCACGCCGGGCAGCTCTTCCATCATCTTGCGGCCCTGATCATGAGTCCACGACCAGCCCTCGTCGCCCACAGGGGAAACATAGATGAAGCCGACCTTGATGTCCTTCGCCGCTTCTTCCGCATGGGCGGAAGAGGCCAGAGGCGCAAGCGCCATACCGCAGACGGCCAGAACGGCCGCGGCACAGTTGAGAAAACGCATCCCGAGATCTCCCGTGTTAAAAGAATGAGGAACGACGCTCCCGCCCGCGCGGACGCGCCAGGGGCCTGCACGGACGCCGCGCTTCCCCTCTGCGGAGAAGTCGCCGGCTCCTGCCGGTAAAAAAGCGAGTCTAGCGCATTATCATGCGCTGTTCAAGCGCCGAAACGCCTTCCGCCCCGCGGAAAAAAGACGCAAGGAGCATCGAGGATGAAGGTGCCTGAAAAGGTTCTGCGCCTTCCCCAAAGAAGGAGGCACGAAAACGCGGCCGGGCACGAAGAGCCCGCCGGAACAAACGATGCCTCAGCGTATGCAGCAGGTGCCGTCCAGCCCGCAGGCGCTGCCGGAAACCGCGTTCAGAGACTCGCCCGAGGCGAGCGCCGCCTCAATTTTTTCCTCCACGGTCTCAAGCGGCGCAAAGCCGCGGGCCACGGCGTGAAGTTCCCCGTCGTCGGTCTTCACGAAAAGCGTGGGATAGACCACGAAGTCGCCGAGCATCTCCTCGGCCTCGTCCATGTCCTTCTTCGCCTTGTCGCGCACGGCTTCGGAGGCGAGCGCCTGCTTCAGATCCTCCGCGGCGACGCCCCAGCGCGCGGCAACGTCGGCCTGAACTGCCGGATCGAGCACGTCGCGCCCGTCCTTGTAGAAGGCATCCTGGAAGGCCTCCATCTGCTCCAGAGCATGGCCGGGCGCGACCTTCTTGAGGGCGGCCATGAGCAGCGCGGAACGCGAGGAGTCCATGACCACGCTCCCCTCTTCGGTGAGCAGGGCGGAAAAGTTCCCGCCCAGCGTGCGGCCCGTGGTGTCGGACAGGCGCTGAAAGAAGGCGCGCAGACGGGGCGTGCCCATGGAAGAAGTCTCTTCCGGCTCATCCACAAGATTGCCGCAGAGCACGCGCACGGGGAAACGACGGCGCTCGACAAGCTTCTGCATGACGGGAGCGAAGCCGAAGCACCAGGGACAAAAGACGTCGGTAATGTAAATGAAGGATGGCATGGCGTTCCCTTACCGCAAAGTCCGAAGAAGGCCAAGAGGAATTTTCGGCGCGCAGGGGCGCGGAAGAAGCGCAGACGACGTTCCCTGCTCCCCGCTTCCGGCCGGGAAGTCGGACAGGCGCTTGACGAAGAGAAGAACTTTCCCTAGAAATATGAATTCCCCGGCATATCCATGACATTCTGCCCCGCGCAGAAAAGGCGACACCCATGCTACAGAGCGAGCTCATCAGCATCATCGAACAGACGGCTCCCCTTTCGCTTATGGCGGACTGGGATCATTCCGGCGTTCAGGTAGCCTCGGCCCGCGCCGAGATACGTCACCTCGCCGTATGCCTCGACCCCGCGCCCGAACAGCTCCGCGCGGCCGTGGAAGCCGGAGCGGACATGGTGCTCACGCATCATCCGCTTGCCATGCGCCCCGCCTGGACGAGCGATCTCAACGGCTACACCGACGCGCTCTCCATTCTTTACCGAAACGACGTGCCGCTCTACGCGAGCCACACCTCGCTGGACGCCAACCCTGCGGGACCGAGCGCCTGGCTGCCCGATCTGCTCGGCCTTGAGAACCGCGTCATTCTGGAAAAAACGGGCACCTTCACCGCGCCCGACGGCTCCGTGATCGAAGGCGGCTTCGGCTGCGCGGGCGACCTGCCCGAGCCCCTGAGCCTCAAGGCGCTCTGCGCCGTTCTGCGCGACGCCCTGCCGCTTGAGAGGATGTGCGCCGTTCCCCGTCTCGTGGGCGATGCCGGCATGACCGTGCGGCGCGTTGCCGTGTGCACGGGCTCCGGCTCCTCTCTTCTGGAAGAGGCGGCGGTCTCGGGAGCCGATCTCTTCATCACCGGCGACGTGAAGTATCACGACGCCCTGGCCCTGGCCTCGCGCCATGACGCGCGCAGCCCGAATTTCTGTCCCATGGCCGTTCTCGACGTGGGACATTTCTCCCTGGAAGAAGAAATGACACGCCGTTTCGCCGAACTTCTGAAAACGAAGCTCGAAGGCGTGGCGGTAACGTTTTTGCCGGGCAGGGATCCCTTCCTGCCCTTGACCTTTCTTTCTGAAGTACCGGAGGTACTGTCGTGAGCCTCTACATCGAACAGATACGCCAGCTTGTGGCTCTCCAGCACGTGGACGACGGCATTCACGCCGTGCAGAGCGAAATGGACGCCGCGCCCAAGGACGTGGAAAATCTGCAGAAGCGCTTCAACTCTCAGGACACGAAGCGCAACTGGATTCTGGACAAGCTCCAGCATCTGCAGGAACAGCAGAAGCGCCTCGACTCCGAAATCAAGGACGACGAATCCCGCCTGACGAACAGCAAGAACAAGCTCATGCAGGTGGAGAACGAGCGCGAATATCAGGCCATGATCCGCGAGATGGACAGCATGGAAATGCAGAACCAGACCCGCGAGGAGGAACGCATGGCCCTGCAGGAGGAACGCTCCCTGCAGGAAAGCAATCTGCAGTCCGTGGAAGAGACCTGGAACGAGCTCAAGGCCGAGCTGGAAAGCCAGCAGGAAAACCTTGAAAAGCGCATCGCCGAATGCCGCTCCCGTCTGGACGCGCTGGAAGCCAAGCGCGCCGAGGTGGCCGCCCTCATTTCTCCGCCCGTGCTGAGCCGCTACGAGTTCATCCGCGACCGTCTGCGTCATCCGGTCATCGTTCCCGTCGAGGCGGGCATCTGCTCGGGCTGCCACATCGCCATTCCTCCGCAGGTGTTCATCGACCTGCAGCGCGGCAACCACATCATGAGCTGCCCCAACTGTCAGCGCCTCATGTACTGGGCGCACGACTTCCAGGATCCCGACGCGCCCAAGCCCGAAGTCAGGACCGAAAGCGCGGAATAGGCCGGGAAGCGATTCCCCTTGAAACCAATGTCATGGAGCCGGACGGGCTGTCGCCGCGGATCATCCGATCCGGGGAGGAAAGTCCGGGCTTCGCAGGGCAGGATGCTGGCTAACGGCCAGAGCGGGCGACCGCTGGAAAGCGCAACAGAAAGCAGACCGCCGTTCTTCGGAACGGTAAGGGTGAAACGGTGAGGCAAGAGCTCACCGGCTGGCGTGGCGACACGTCAGGCCAGGCAAACCCCATCCGAAGCAAGACCAAATAGGGAAACCGGCCGGCCCGGCCCATGGTTTCCGGGTAGGTTGCTTGAAGGCGCGGGCAACCGCGTCTCTAGAGGAATGACAGCCGCCGCCTTCGGGCGGTACAGAACCCGGCTTACAGTCCGACTCCTTTTTCATGGGGAGGGAGCGAAAGTTCCCTCCCCTTCTTTCTGCCGGAACGCGCCGCAACGGCCCGTCGCCCGCTTTTCCGGCAGCGTGAAGGCCGTGCCTTCGCCTGAGAGGTCAACATGGAACACGAATGCTGGGGCGTCGTTCTCGCCGCCGGTCAGGGCAGCCGCATGGCGCAGGCCACGGGCGGCGAGGCCAAGCAGTTTCTGCCCTACAGGGGCGCGCCCCTGTGGTGGCATCCGGCCCGCGCCATGGCCGCGTCGCCGCTGGTGCACGGCCTTGTCTTCGTCTTTCCCGCAGGCAGGCTCGACGCGGCAGAAGCGCAGGCTCTCGCGCTCAACGCCAAGGAGTCCCTCGGCGTGCCCCTGCGCTTTGCCGAGGGCGGAGAACGTCGTCAGGATTCCGTGCGCCACGCCCTCGACGTTCTGCCCGAATCGTGCGAAAGCGTGCTCATTCACGACGGCGCGCGCCCCTTCCTGCGCACGGCCCTCGTGACGAAGGTGGCCGCAGCGCTTCGCGAAGGCGGCATTTCCGGGGTCATTCCCGGCGTGCCCGTCACCGACACCGTGAAGGAAACAGACGCCTCCGGCCTTGTCGCGCGCACCCCGGAGAGGGAAACGCTGCGCGCCGTGCAGACGCCGCAGGCCTTCATGCTCTCACAGCTTCGCGAGGCCCACGCGCGGGCCGACGCCGAAGGCTGGAGCGTGACCGACGACGCCTCGCTTCTGGAACGCTGCCATCTGCCCGTGCTCGTGGTCGACGGCGACCGCGACAACGTGAAAATCACCAACCCCCGGGACCTCGCCTTGCTCTCCGAACAAAAACCCCTTCTGCCGTGCTGCGGCTACGGCTACGACGTGCACGCCTACGGCGGCAACCGTCCCCTCACCCTGGGCGGCGTGGAAATAGGCGGCGAATTTCTCATCCTCGCCCATTCCGACGGCGACGTTCTGCTTCACGCCCTCATGGACGCCGTGCTCGGCTGCTTTGCCGGCGGCGACATAGGCCGTCTTTTCCCCGACAGCGACCCTGCCTTCGACAACGTTTCCTCCGTCGTGCTGCTCGACCGCGTGATGACGCTGGCCGCCGAAGCGAATGTCCGTCTCGTGCACGTCGACCTCACCGTGGTGGCGCAGAAACCGAAGCTCGCTCCCAAAGCCGACGCCATACGCCGCAACGTGGCACGGCTGCTCGATCTGCCCCTTGATCATGTGGCCTTCAAGGCCACCACGGAAGAAAAGCTCGGCTTCACCGGGGAGCTTCGGGGCATCAAGGCCGTGGCACTCGTCACCGCGCTCCGGCAGGGCTGACGAAAAACGCCCGGCAGACGCGGCGATGCGCCGCCCGCCCGGACGCTCCGGCCCCCCTCCCCTGCGCAAAAGCAGGCGCGTCCCGGTTCCGCCGCTCCAGCGTCTTTCCGGGGCTGTCAGGGCGGCACCGGCCGGATCCGCAGAGCACAGCCGCAAGCCATGCGCGCCCTTCCTCCCGGAGCGCCTTTCCTTCCCGGAGCGCCCGGATGAAGGAAGAAAAGCCGGCGTTCCCTCCGGCCGCCCGGCCTCCACCCTCTTACAGGAGTCACCATGTCCCGTTACGACGTTGCCGTCATAGGCGCCGGGCCCGCAGGCCTCATCTGCGCCAGAAACGCCGCCCGCCGCGGTCTTTCCGTGGCCATCGTGGACCGTCACGACCGGCCGGGCGTCAAGCTGTCCATGGCCGGAGGCGGACGCGGAAACTTCACCAACCGCACGCTCTCGGAAGAACACTACGTCACGGACGATCCTTCGTTCGTGCGCGCCGTGCTGCGCGCCTATCCCTGCGAATGGACGCTCGAGCTTCTGCGCTCCCTGCGCCTGCCCTTCGAGGAGCGCGACTTCGGACAGATCTTCGGACTGCGTCCGGCCGCCTTCCTTGCCGACAGGCTGGCCGTGCAGTGCGACGACGCGGGCGTGGACTTCTACCTCGGATGCACGGCCTCCTCGTTCACTCTGCCCTCCGCCGCTCCCGCCTTCGGACGCGGCGCCGACGAAGACGCCTTTTCCTTCTTTGCCGGAGGGGAAAAGGTGACGGCCCGCCGTCTCGTGCTTGCCGCAGGCTCCCCGGCCTGGCCCGCCTCGGGCGCAAGCGACGCCGCGGCGAGGCTTGCCGCCGCCTGGGGACACGACGTCGAACCCTTCCGCGCCGTGCTCGTGCCCTTCGTCATGCCCGGCGACTGGCCGCTTGCCGGTCTTGAAGGCATAAGCATCAACGTGCGCGTTTCGATCCGGCGCAACGGCGAAAGCTTCCGGCCCGATCCCGCGGGCGTGCGTCCGCTGCTCTTCACGCACCGCGGCGTGAGCGGCCCGGCCGCGCTCGTGGCCTCCTGCCGCTGGAAGGCGGGCGACGAACTCATGCTCGACTTTCTGCCCGAGCTGCCCGTGCTCGAACTGCTCGACGAAAAGGAACACGGCAGACTCATGGCCCGCAACATGCTCTCGCGCTTCATGCCAGCGCGCCTTGCCGACGCCCTGTGTCCCGAAGACCTCGCCCGGAAAAAATGCGCGGAAATGGGCAAAAGGGACAGGCTGCGCCTGGCCGCCGCCGTGCATGAATTTTCCTGCCGTCCCTCGGGCACCGAGGGCCTGAAGAAGGCCGAAGCCGCCGCGGGCGGCGTGAAGCTCTCCTGTCTTTCGCGACGCCTCGAAAGCCGGAAGGTGCCGGGGCTCTTCTTCTGCGGCGAAATCGTCAACGTTGCCGGACTTCTCGGCGGCTACAACATTCACTGGGCTCTGGCAAGCGGCGCGCTCGCAGCGTCATCCCTGACGGACACCGCGCCTGACGGAAGAAAAAAACGCCGGTAATTACTGTCGAAGCATCCTTCATTGCCGCTTCCCTGCCGAAAACAACGACGTTTTTTTGCTGTTCTGCATGACTGATTGCATTCATAAGGAAACTTCAACGTTCATGATGCAGAGCCTGAACGCTCTGTAACGGACTGTAACGACGATTGACAGTCTGTCGTGCTTATATTAACAAGCTTATAAAAAGTGCAGTCAGACCGCGCAGTTTCATGATGCAAAAGGACGGAAAAACGCACGGCGTTTCCCCCGCCCCCGGCCTTCGGAGCAAACGCGCGGCTTTTTCCGTCTGGCGGGAGCCTGTCCGCGGCGGAAGCTGACGACCCTTGCGGCAGCGTCCGGTCCGCGCAGGCATGCCCCGAAGGAGCACGGCCCTGAACGCGCGACGCGCCCGTTTCCGCCTTCCTTCCGACGGATTCTCCGTCCGGTCTGTTTCCTTCGGGAAACGCAACTTCGACAAAGGACCACTGATGAAAATCGTTGTGATAGGTTCGGGCTATGTGGGGCTGGTGACGGCCGCATGCTTTTCCGAAGTAGGACTCGACGTCTGGTGCATGGACATGGACGAGGCCAAGATCACCACGCTCACGGCCGGCGGCTGCCCCATCTATGAACCCTCCCTGCCGGAACTGCTCACCCGCAACGCGCAGGCGGGCAGACTTCATTTCACCACATCCCTCAAGGAAAGTCTCGAAGGGGCCGACGTGGCCTTCATCGCCGTGGGCACGCCCGAGGGCGAGGACGGCAGCGCCGACGTGAGCTACGTGTGCAGCGCGGCCCGTTCCGTGGGCGAACTCATGACGGGTGATCTCGTGGTGGTGGTGAAGTCCACGGTGCCCGTGGGCACCTGCGCCAGGGTGGAGGCCATTCTTCGCGAGGAGCTGGAAAAGCGGGGCTCCCGCGCCGCGGCAGACGTGGTGTCCAATCCCGAATTTCTCAAGGAAGGCCATGCCGTGAACGACTTCATGATGCCCGACCGCGTGGTCATAGGCGTGGAGAGCGAAAGGGCCCGCGCCATCATGAGCGAGCTGTACCGCCCCTTCATGATGACGGGCGACCGCATTCTGTTCATGGATCGAGCCTCTTCCGAGCTCACCAAGTACACGGCCAACGCCATGCTGGCCACGCGCATTTCCTTCATGAACGACATCGCCAACCTGTGCGAGCGCGTGGGCGCGAGCGTGGACATGGTGCGCAAGGGCATAGGCATGGATCACCGCATAGGGCCGAAGTTCCTGTACGCGGGCTGCGGCTACGGCGGCTCGTGCTTTCCCAAGGACGTGAAGGCCCTCATCGCCACCGCCGCCGCCCACGGCTACGACATGGAAGTGCTCGAAGCCGTGGAGAGGGTGAACGCCCGGCAGAAGACCGTGCTCTTTGAAAAAATTTCCCGCCACTTCAAGGGCGAGCTCAAGGGCCGCACCGTGGCCGTATGGGGACTCGCCTTCAAGCCCGGCACCGACGACATGCGCGAGGCGCCTTCGCTCGTGCTCATAAACGCCCTGCTCGACGCGGGCTGCGCGGTGCGCGTGTTCGACCCCGTGGCCATGGACCGGGCCCGCTCCCTTCTCGGCGATTCCGTCACCTTCGCCCGCAGCATGTACGAAGCCGCCGAAGGCGCGGACGCTCTCGCCGTGGTCACGGAATGGAAGGAATTCCGCCTGCCCGAATGGAAGAAGCTGTACGCGTCCATGAAGACCCCGGTCATTTTCGACGGACGCAACGTCTACAGGGAAGAAAGCCTGAAAAAGGCCGGATTCGCCTTCTACAGAATAGGCTGATCCGCCCCGCCCCGTTTTCCGGCGCACTGCGCCCACCGGCTCCTTCTTCCGCACGGACAAGGAGCCGTTTGCATGAAAAAAGGACTGCTCATGAACATACTCATCACCGGCGCGGCCGGATTCATCGGCTGCTTTCTGGCCCGAAGGCTTCTTGAGGCCGGGCACAGCGTCACGGGCATCGACGAAATCAACGACTACTACTCCCCCCGTCTCAAGACCGCGCGCCTCGCGCTGCTCGGCGTGAACGATGCCGACCCGGAATACGGAACCGTCACGCAGAGCGCGACCTTCCCCGGCTTCCGCTTCGTGAAAATGCACCTTGAGGACCGCGACGGCCTCATGAAGCTCTTTGAAGAAGGCTCCTTCGACGCGGCCGTCAACCTGGCCGGACAGGCCGGCGTGCGCTACTCCCTGGAAAATCCCTTCTCCTACGTGCAGAGCAACGTGCTCGGCTTCGTCAACCTTCTGGAATGCTGCCGCGCCCATCCGGTGAAGCATCTTCTCTTCGCCTCCTCAAGCTCGGTGTACGGCGGCAACGAAAAGACGCCCTTCAACGAGCAGGACCCCGTGAACACGCCCGTGTCGCTCTACGCCGCCACCAAGCGCTGCGACGAGCTCATCGCCCACGTGTACGCGCACCTCTACCGCATTCCCTCCACGGGCCTGCGCTTCTTCACCGTGTACGGCCCCTGGGGAAGGCCCGACATGGCTCCCGTGCTCTTTGCGAAGGCCATTCTTGCCGGCAGGCCCATCAAGGTGTTCAACAACGGCAACCTCTCGCGCGACTTCACCTACATAGACGACATCATCGAATCCGTGGTGCGCCTCATCGACCGCGTGCCCGAAGGCGCCGTGCCCACGGACATCTACAACGTGGGCTGCGGGCATCCCATGCAGCTCATGGACTTCATCCGCACGCTGGAAGACGCCCTGGGCAGAAAGGCCGAAATGCAGATGCTGCCCATGCAGAAGGGCGACGTGTACCAGACCTTCGCCGACACCTCCAAGCTGCAGAAGGCGACGAACTTCCGCCCCTCCACGCCGCTTGCCGAAGGCATACGGCGCTTTGCCGCGTGGTATCTGTCCGACGAGAACCCCATACGCGAAGACTGACGGCCGGCGTCCCGCCTGCGGGACGCTCCCGAGCCTGAACCGGAAGGGAAAGGCCCCCTTCCGGCCGAAAGCCTTCCGCAAAGGCTACAAACTCATGCGGCGCATCCCGCGCCGGGGAGAACCTCCATGACCAGCAATGAGACCGCCTCCTACGATCTGACCATACTCGTGCCCGTATACAACGAAGAAGACAACATGGCCGCCCTTTCCTCGCGCCTTGCCGCCTACCTGCCCCGCGCGAAGATGTCCTCCTGCGTGCTCTTCATCAACGACGGCTCCACCGACAGAAGCGGCGAGCGCATCCGCGAGGCCTGCGCCGGGCACGAAGGCTTCTTCTACATCGAGCTTTCCTGCAACACGGGCCTCAGCAGCGCGCTCAAGGCGGGCATGGATCAGGTGCGCTCCCCCTATCTCGCCTACATCGACGCCGATCTTCAGACCGCCCCCGAGGAGCTCGATCTGCTCACGCCCTACCTCGGCGACTATGAGCTCGTCACGGGCGTGCGCGCCAGACGCAAGGACACGGGCTTCAAGAAGATCCAGTCGCGCATCGCCAACGGCTTCCGCCGCATGATGATCAAGGACGGCGCGCGCGACACCGGCTGTCCGCTCAAGGTCATGCGCGCCGACATGGCCCGCGCCCTGCCCTTCTTCAAGGGCATGCACCGCTTCTTCCCCGCGCTCATCCAGCTTGAGGGCGGCCGGGTGAAGCAGATCGACGTGTCGCATTTCCCGCGCGTGGCGGGCGTGTCCAAGTTCAACCTGCGCAACCGGCTCATATCCCCCTTCGTGGACTGCCTCGCCGTGCGCTGGATGCAGAAAAGGCACATCGCCTACAAGGTGAAGGCCGACAATCTCAGGCACGACTAAGCCGCCGGAAACGGCTGCGCAAACGACGAAATGAGCCGCCGGGCGGACGCCTGGGCGACATGACGCGCGGGCAGAACGCGCATCGGCAGGCAGTCTCCCCGACGCAGGCCCCCGCTGCCGACGCTCGCCCGACGTGAAAAAGAGCCGGCGATCCCGGCTTCCGCCGCTTCCGCCCGGCAGAGGAACATTCTGCAAGGACTCATCATGAAGGAATATCTGCTCGTCACCAGCGTGGGCCTGCTCGCCCAGGGCTTCTTCTCCCTGCGAATGCTCCACCAGTGGATAAAGACCGAACGGGCAAAAAAAATTATTTCCCCCGCGCTGTTCTGGGTGTTCAGCATCTGCGGGGCCTACCTGCTCATGATCTACGGATGGCTGAGAAACGACTTTGCCATCATTCTCGGGCAGTTCATTTCCTACTACGTCTATCTGTGGAACCTCAAGGCCAACGGCATATGGCAGAAATGCGCCCTGCCCGTGCGCCTCGTGCTTCTCGTCACCCCGCCCGCGGCCGCCGCAAGCCTCGCGCTCTCCGGCGCGGACGTGGCGCAGACGCTGTTCAAGAATCCCGACATTCCCCTGCCCCTGCTCGTTTTCGGATGCCTGAGCCAGGCGCTCTTCACGCTCAGGTTCGTGTATCAGTGGTGGTATTCCTCGCGGCATCACGTCTCCGTGCTGCCCATGGGCTTCTGGGTCATCAGTCTGACCGGCTCCCTGCTCATCTGTCTCTACGCCGTGCTGAGGCTCGACATCGTGCTCATTCTCGGGCAGGCGCTCGGCCTTGCGGCCTACGCCAGAAACATCGTCATCGGCCTGCGCAGCGAACGCGCCGCCTCCCTCTCTCAACGTCGTTCCCGCTGAGTCTTCACGCAAAGGCATGTCATGAAACAGCGCACCTTTCTCTACGTCTTCTCCCTGCTCCTTCTGATGCCGCTCGTCTACGTGTTCGGCACCGGCATCATGGAAGCGCGAAACCTCATTTCCGCCCAGTCCATGGCCCTGGATCACAGCTGGCTCATCCCGCACCTGTTCACCGAAATACGCCTCAACAAGCCGCCGCTGCCCGTGTGGCTCACCGTTCCCGTCTTCCTGCTCGATCCCGCGCCCTCCATGTTCGCCCTGCATCTGCCCGTCATTCTCGTCACGGGCCTTCTCGGCGTGTTCTGCTTCGATCTCTGCAAGGAACTCTTCGGCGATGAAAAAACAGCCTTCCGCGCCGGACTCGTCGCCGCCTCCATGCTGCTCACCCTCAAGCTCGGCACCACCAATTCCTGGGACATCTACTCCGTGGTCTTCATGACCGGCGCGCTCGTCGGACTCGTGAAGCAGGGCCGGGGGTGGCTCGCCGCGGGCACGCTGCTCATGGCGGCCTCGGTGCTCAGCAAGGGCCCCGTGCAGCTCTACACCATGCTGCTGCCCTTCCTTGCGTCTCTTCTTCTCTTTCGCCGCAGCGTTCCGTGGAAGCGCCTTGCCGTCATTCTTCTGGGCGGCTGTCTCCTGGGCTCCCTCTGGTACCTCTACGTGTACTTTGCCGTGCCTCATGTGGCCGCAGACGTGGCGCAGGGCGAAGTGAAGGCCTGGAGCACCATGCACACGGCCTCCTTCTTCTTCTATCTCTCCTTCCCCGGCTTTGCGGGCGCATGGGCGCTCGTCTCGCTCTCCGGCCTCTTCAACCGCTGGCTGAACAAAAGCGACGAAAACCGCGCGGACATGAAGTTCATGCTCTGCTGGTTCCTGCTCTCGCTTCTTCTGCTCTCGCTCGTGCCGGAAAAGAAGGAACGCTACCTCATGCCCGCCATGGTGCCCCTCGCCCTTCTGTGCGCGCAGGTTCTGCGGCACTGGGTGCAGGGTCTCGACAAGGGCACGCTCTCCCGCGTCGAGAAGGGCATCATCACCGTTCACCTCGGTCTCGGCACGCTGGCCGCCGCGGGCATATGCCTCTTTGTCGCCTTCAGCCACCGCGACCATGCGCTCTCCTGCGCCGTGTTCGCCCTGCTCTGCCTCATGCTAGGCGCCTTCGGCCTCAAGTTCCCGCGCTACGTGGTCTCCGTGTCCTGCCTCATGGTGCTTCTCGTGTGCATAGCCTCCTTCCGCATGGGGTCCACCCGCCCCGTGGTGCAGAAAACGCCGCCGTCATGCACGCTTGAGGAACTGCGCGTCATGCCGGAACTCAAGGGCATTCCCTGCTATTCCTTCGACCCCTTCGACCCCACGGACGAATGGGAAATCGGCCGCGACACCACGAAGATCGCGTCGCTTTCCGACGTGCCGGAACAGCGTTTCCTGCTGCTCGACACCGACACCACGCCGCCCGCCGTCATTTCGGAAGGCAGGCTCGACGTGGAAAAGCGCCTTCTCGTGCAGACAAGCCGCGGCCGGTATATGCAGCTCTTCGTCGTGGACAAGAAGTAAGAAGCCGAAAAAACAGCGGAAAGCCTTCCCCTTGCGCCCCCCGCAAAGCTCTTTCGGAAGGCGCGTTCCGCAAAGACCGGAACCGCCCCCGACGACACGAAAAGCCGCCTTTGTCAGCAAAGGCGGCTTTTTCATGTCATGCCGAAAAAGACGGACGGGCCGTCGCTACAAAAGCGCCCTGTAGGCCTCGGCGGACAGAAGTCCGTCCACGGCGGCCATGTCTTCGGGCCTTATGCGGATGAGCCAGCCCTTGTCGT